>JASHRE010000204.1 GCA_030037515.1 Candidatus Sulfotelmatobacter sp. | reverse complement strand
TGAAAGCGGTCTTCGATAACAAGGACAACCAGCTCTGGCCCAACCAGTTTGTGAACGTCAATCTGCTGCTGGAAACGCGCAGGAACAGCACGGTCGTGCCCACGGCGGCGATTTTGCGCGGACCGCAGGGCACATTCGTGTACGCCATGAATTCCGACAAGACGGTCGAGGATAAACCGGTCACGGTGGCGCTGACCGAAGGGAACACGACCGTCATCAGTGACGGAGTAAACCCGGGCGAGGTGGTCGTGACCGACGGTCAGGATAAGCTGCAGCGCGGCAGCCGCGTCGAGCCCCGCGCGCCTTCCAACAACGCACAACACTCCGACGTGACGGCAGGTGCAGGGACGCCAGGTGCATGAGTCCTTCACGGATTTTCATTCTTCGACCGGTCGCGACCACCCTGCTGATGGTGGGAGTTCTGCTGGTGGGCTGGGTCGCGTTTATGCAGCTGCCGGTCTCGGCGCTTCCGGAAGTTGACTATCCGACCATTCAAGTGATGACGTTCTATCCGGGTGCTGACCCGGATGTGATGGCGTCATCGGTCACTTCGCCATTGGAACGGCAGTTCGGACAGGTGCCTGGCCTCACCCAGATGACCTCGACGAGTTCCTTTGGCAGTTCCGTGATCACGCTGCAATTCGGGCTTGACCAAAACATTGACGTCGAAGAGCAGCAGGTGCAGGCCGCGATCAATTCGGCGGCGACGTATCTGCCCTCTGATTTGCCGAATCCTCCGATTTACAACAAGGTGAACCCTGCCGATGCGCCCATTCTGACCTTGGCGCTGAGTTCAGATTCGCTGCCGCTCTCGAAGGTGGAAGATCTAGCCGACACCTCGCTGGCCCAGAAGATTTCGCAGCTGCCCGGTGTGGGACTGGTTTCAATCAGCGGCGGCCAGAAACCGGCGGTGCGGATTCAAGCGAATCCGACCGCGCTCGCTTCGTACGGCCTGAGCCTGGAAGACCTGCGTGCGGCCCTGGTGCAGGCCAACGTTGATCAAGCCAAGGGAGTGATTGACGGTTCGCGCCAGTCTTATACGATCGGCGCCAACGATCAGCTGTTTTCCGCCAACGAATACAAGCCCATCGTGATCGCGTATCACAACGGCGCGCCGGTGCGCATCGCCGACGTGGCCAATGTGATCGATAGCACGGAAAACGACCGGTTGGCTGCCTGGATGAATCTGACGCCAGCGGTGATCGTGAATATTCAGCGGCAGCCGGGCGCCAACATTATTAGCGTGGTGGATCGGATCAAAAAGCTACTGCCGCAACTGCAGGCTTCTTTGCCGCAAGCGGTGAAAGTGCAGATTCTCACCGACCGAACGACGACCATTCGCGCGTCGGTGAAAGACGTGGAATTCGAGTTGATGCTGGCCATCGGGCTGGTGGTGCTGGTCGTGTTTCTATTCCTGCGGAATCTGCCGGCGACCGTGATTCCCAGCGTGGCCGTGCCCCTGTCGCTGATCGGGACCTTCGGAGTGATGTATCTGCTCGGCTATAGCCTGAACAACCTGACGTTGATGGCGCTGACGATCTCGACCGGCTTTGTCGTCGATGACGCGATCGTGATGATCGAAAACATCGACCGTTTCTTGGAAGACGGCGATTCGCCTCTGGATGCCGCACTCAAGGGATCGGGACAGATCGGATTCACCATCGTTTCGCTGACTGTTTCGCTGATTGCGGTGCTGATTCCGCTGCTGTTCATGGGAGATATTGTCGGACGGCTGTTCCGCGAATTTGCGGTCACGCTGGCGATCACGATTTTGGTTTCAGCGGGAGTGTCGCTTAGCCTGACGCCGATGATGTGCGCCAAGCTTTTGAAGCACCACAAAGAAGGCGAGCGCGGGCGGTTTTACGACGTCACCGAGGACTTTTACAACCGCGTCATTGCCTTTTACGGACGCACCGTGAAGTGGGTGCTCAAGCACCAGACCGCGACGCTGCTGGTTACATTCGCGACTCTGGTGCTCACACTGGCGCTTTATGTGATCGTGCCGAAGGGCTTCTTCCCGGTGCAGGATACGGGCGTGATTCTCGGCATTTCGCAAGCGCCGGATTCGGTTTCATTCGATGCCATGGCACAGCGGCAGCAGGAATTGGCGAAGATCATCCTGGCGGATAAAGATGTTGAGAGTCTGTCGTCATTTATCGGCGTCGATGGAACGAACACAACGCCCAACGCCGGGCGCATTCAAATCAATCTGAAGCCGCGGGATGAGCGAGCGGAGGATGCGTCGGCGATTATCCGGCGACTGCAGCCGCAGTTGGCCAAGGTGGATGGAATCAGTCTGTATATGCAGCCGGTGCAGGATCTCACGGTGGAAGACCGCGTGAGCCGCACCGAATTCCAGTATTCGATTGAAGACGCCGATGCGCAGGAACTGGCGCAGTGGACGCCCAAGCTGGTCGAAAAGCTCAAAACGCTTCCGGCTTTGACCGACGTCGCGACCGACCAACTGAATAACGGCCTCAAAACCTACGTTGCGATTGACCGCGATACCGCTTCCCGTCTGGGAATTTTTCCGCAGGCGATCGATAACACGCTCTACGACGCATTCGGCCAGCGGCAGGTTTCGACCATTTTTACGCAGTTGAATCAATATCACGTCGTGCTCGAAGTGCTGCCGAGTTTTTCGGTGACCCCGGATTCGCTGAAAGATATTTATATCCGCCCCAGCACGGTCACGCCGAATACCGGAGCGCCCTCGGCAAACGGGGCCACGGTGACGACCAGCGGCGCACCGGTTCCGATCAACACCTTCACACACATGCAATCGGGCAGCGCTTCGCTGTCGGTTAATCATCAAGGACAGTTTCCGGTGGTGACGCTGTCGTTCAATCTGGCGCCGGGCGCGTCGTTGGGCGATGCCACGAAGCAGATCCAGCAGGCGGAAAAGGAAATTCAGCTGCCACCCAGCATTCATCCGTCGTTTCAGGGAACGGCAGCGGCGTTTCAGAACTCCCTGGCGTCAGAGCCCTACTTGATTCTCGCCGCCGTGATCACGGTCTACATCGTGCTGGGTGTTTTGTATGAGAGCTACATCCATCCCATCACCATTCTTTCGACGCTGCCTTCGGCTGGGGTGGGAGCGATTCTGGCACTGATGATCACCGGAAACGATCTCACGGTGGTGGCGCTGATCGGCATCATTCTGCTGATTGGCATCGTCAAGAAAAACGCCATCATGATGATCGACTTCGCTCTTGAAGCGGAGCGCGTCGAGCACAAGCCGCCGGAGGAAGCGATTTATCAGGCATGCCTGCTGCGCTTCCGGCCGATCATGATGACCACGATGGCGGCGCTGCTGGGCGGCCTGCCCCTGGCTTTGGGATCGGGCACAGGCGCGGAACTGCGGCGGCCGCTCGGAATCACGATTGTCGGCGGACTGTTGCTCAGCCAGCTGCTCACGCTCTACACGACGCCGGTCGTTTATTTGTGGTTTGACCGGCTGGCGCACCGATTCGCCAAATATCGCATCGGGAACGAAATCGTCGAGGAGCCTGTCGGGGCGGACTGACCCATGAGTATTTCGGCTCCATTTATTCGGCGTCCGATCGGCACGTCACTGCTGGCGGCGGCGCTGGTCATGTCGGGAATTCTCGCCTTCAATTTCCTGCCGGTCGCTTCCCTGCCACAAGTGGATTTCCCGGTGATCAGCGTGGGCGCGAGTTTGCCGGGGGCAGATCCGCAGACGATGGCGTCGTCGGTCGCGACGCCACTGGAGCGGCAATTCGGACGCATCGCCGCCATCAATCAGATGACTTCGTCGAGTCAGTTGGGCTCGACCAGCATCACCATGCAGTTCGATTTGAACCGCAATATCGATGCGGCCGCGCGCGACGTGCAGGCGGCCATCAATGCGGCGAGAAGCCAGCTTCCCGCGAATCTGCCGAGCAATCCGACATACCGCAAGGTGAATCCCTCAGACTCGCCCATTCTGATCCTGTCTCTCTCCTCAGACACCGTTCCGGTCGCGACGATGTATGACGTGGCCGATTCGATCCTGTCGCAAAAGCTATCGCAGGTGAACGGCGTGGGGCAGGTTTTTGTGTGGGGATCGGCGCAGCCTGCGGTTCGCGTCGAAGTGAATCCAACTTTGCTCAACAAGCTTGGAGTCGGGCTCGACACCGTGCGCAACGCTCTGAACGCGGTCAATTCGAACGCGCCGAAGGGGTCGGTATCGGACGGCACCCGCACGATGGCGTTTACCGACAACGATCAGCTGTTCACAGCCGATCAGTACCGGCCGCTGATTGTTTCGTACAACAACGGTGGTGCAGTGCGGCTGGGCGACGTGGGTGAGGTTGAGGATTCCGTCGCTGATGTGCGCAATATCGGCCTCGCCAACGGCAAGCCGGGCATTCTGATCCCGATTTTCCGTCAACCGGGCGCCAACATCATCGATACGGTCGATCGGGTTCGGGCCATCATGCCCTATCTCCAGTCCTCGATTTCTCCGGCCATCAGCTTGACCGTCGCCTTAGATCGCACCGTGATGGTTCGGGCGTCCGTGAAGGACATAGAAACCACACTGCTGATTTCCATTCTCCTGGTGATTATGGTGGTGTTCGTGTTCCTGCGAACGGTCCGGGCTACGATCATCCCCAGCGTAGCGGTGCCGATGTCGCTGATTGGGACCTGCGCGGTGATGTATGTGCTGGGCTACAGCCTCGACAACCTTTCGCTGATGGCGCTGGCAATCTCGACGGGCTTCGTGGTCGACGACGCGATTGTCGTGCTGGAAAACATCACCCGGTATATCGAGCAGGGCATGGGTGCGGTGCGGGCGTCGTTCAAGGGCGCGGCGGAAATCGGATTCACGGTCATCTCCATGAGCGTGTCGCTGGTGGCGGTGTTCATTCCGCTTCTGTTGATGGGTGGGATCGTCGGCCGCCTCTTCCGCGAGTTCGCCATCACCCTGAGCACGGCGATTGGCGTCTCGTTGCTGGTTTCTCTTACGGTCACGCCGACCATGTGCGCCAAGTTTCTGCGCACGGAAAAGGGCGAGAAGAAGCACAACATTTTTTATCGCGCCAGCGAATGGGCGTTCGATCAGATGCTCAGAACTTATTCGCACGCCCTGCGTTGGGTCTTGCGCCATCAGCCACTGACGCTGACCGTGACAATCCTGGTGGCGTGTTTGAGCGTTTATCTCTACATCCAGGTGCCAAAGGGATTCTTTCCGCAGCAGGATACGGGCCGCATTGCAGGTTCCGTGATGGCTGCCGAGGACACCTCGTTTCAGTCGATGAGTCACAAGATGCACCAGTATGTCGAGATCGTGATGGAAGATCCGGCAGTGGATAACGTCGTTGGATTCGCCGGTGGCGGGTCGCCCTTGAACCAGGGCCGATTCTTCATGATGCTGAAACCGCTCGAGGAGCGCGGCCCCTGCGCAAAGCAGCATTTCTGGGAGCAATGCCACTATGTAACCGCAGATGATGTGATCAATCGGTTGCGCGACAAGCTCGCGGTCGTGCCGGGAGCCACGTTGATCATGCAATCGGCGCAGGACCTGACCATTGGCGGGAGGTGGGGCAACGCGCAATATCAGTACACGCTGCAGAGCGCAAATCTGGAAGATCTGAACAATTGGGCGCCGCGCATGCTTGAGAAGCTGCGCGCTTTGCCCGAATTGCGCGACCAGAACTCGGATCAGCAGGATAAAGGACTCGAAGCCAAACTGGTCGTCGATCGCGATACGGCGAGCCGGTTGGGGATCACGGCTTCGACGCTCGACAACGCCCTCTACGACGCGTTCGGACAGCGGCAGGTCTCGACCATGTACCGGCCGCTGAATCAGTATCACGTGGTCATGGAAGTAGCGCCGCAGTTTCAGCAGACTCCCGAGGCGCTGCAGAACATCTATTTGCGCTCGACGGCGGGAACGCCGGTGCCGCTGGCCGCATTCACGCATTTCGAGCCGTCGAACACACCGTTGGAGGTAAATCACCAGGGACAGGTGCCGTCGGTCACAATTTCGTTCAACCTGGCTCCGGGAGTTTCGCTCGGGCAGGCCACACGAGCCATCGAAGCAGTCCAGCGTTCGGTGGAACTTCCTAACACGATTGAGGCCAGCTTTCAAGGAACCGCGGCCGCATTTAAGGACTCGCTGTCCAGCGAATGGATTCTGATCCTGACGGCTCTCATTGCCGTCTATATCGTGCTGGGAATGTTGTATGAGAGCTACGTTCATCCCATCACGATCTTGTCGACACTGCCTTCGGCGGGTGTGGGAGCGCTGCTGGCGCTCATTCTTACGCACAACGAACTGAACGTCATCGGAACGATCGGCATCATCCTGTTAATAGG
>JASHRE010000203.1 GCA_030037515.1 Candidatus Sulfotelmatobacter sp. | reverse complement strand
CCGAAACGCTGAGAATAACGACCATGAGAAAGGCTCTGAAGCGCATGTTCCCATGATGAGTCTTTCCGGAAGAAGTCGCAAATTTCGAAGGCAGCCTTGATATTTCCGACCACCCCGTCGGCCCTCTCACGCGGTCCCGCAATCGATATCTCGAGCCCACTCGCAACGTTCGCGGGGGAATAGGTGGGACCGGGCTGAGGCAATCCGCTTCCCATGCGTATTCCGGCAAACAGGTCGCAGGTGATGCAGTCGTGCCTGGTTCGGCGTCCTCGCAGCGGACCTATTACCTTCCCAGATTCACCGACACCGCGGCCCAGTCGGTATTGCCCAGAACCCGGAAAAGTATGCCCCTTCCCGGTTGGGTCTTCAGCCAATACGACGGCTGCGACACGAATCTCCTGAACCCGCGCCCTTGATCTCGGCGTGTCCGTGATTGTGACGACGTACCGGCCAACATCGGCATAGTGTGTGCCAATCCGCAATAAAAACCCCGAGCGCAGCCGGACCATTCAAGATTTTGGTCGTAAATCGATGGTTCCGATTGCGCGCCGGTGCTCGGCGCCGCAAGGGCGAAACTTCACATTGATTCGCTCAAAATGGCTCAGTCCGTCGGCACCACTGTAGAGACGCGTCATGCAAGTCCTGCCCCGTGAGAACTGTTTCCATATTCCCGAAACGCAAGAAAAGATTAGCGAATCCCAAGCGCGTGGCGATGGTTCACCTCGCCGCGGAGTACAGCAATGCCGGTAATTCTGAAATCTGATTGGTCCGATCAACAAATCGCGATCGGCCTTCATCTACGATTACTGCCTTCATTTCATAGACTTACCGGTAACCCCTGACGAATTTGGTGGATTTTGTATTGTAATTTTAGTAAAATACGTGTGCGTTTGATCTTTAGAGTTCCTTCGCAGTACAAGTATCTCCGCTTAACCCAGCGTGTGACCTGCCTGCAGAAGACCCGAAAAGTTTCAGCGCTACATCAAAGAAAAAGGAACAAAGCACCAGTATGGAAACAGGAACAGTGAAGTGGTTTAACGATGCCAAAGGCTATGGATTTATCAGCCGTCAGAATGGCGAGGATGTCTTCGTGCATTTCTCAGCCATCCAGGCGAGTGGTTTCCGCAGCCTACAGGAAGGACAGCAAGTGCAGTTCGACGTGGTCAAAGGCCCCAAAGGCTGGCAGGCAGAGAACGTCAAGACCGTCTAAGCCGCTTCACCGGTAAGACAATCCGACAAGGGCGGCCAGCAATGGCCGCCCTTCCTGTTTTCCCCACTGATTTTTCTGGCAATACAGCCGCCGCGCAGCAATTTCAGTCACCAATCAACCCACAGGTTCATGCGCCATCCCGCACTGTGTTTAGAGATCCTGAGCATTTTCGGCCTGGCGAAAACCAAACTGGCGAAGTCAATGCTGGATGCGGCATCGAATCAGGCCCTTCAGCAGTGGAAGTACAAGTCGTTGTGGAATGAAACCCATGCCCGACCGTTTCTTTCCCTCGACGCGATTGTGTTCTCATCGCGGATAGCAAAACCAAAACCTTACCGTAGTCTTAGTCTCTCAGACCGTGAAATCGCCCGGAATGTAAAACCCAACACCGCAGAGATTGGAATGCTGCTCAGAACCTGAGAGATGAAGGGATAAGACAACTTGTCGCGATGGAAGTTTCAATGCTTCGTGTCGCGGATCAGGACCACATCCGAATCCGTATGCCCGCGCGAAACTGCCAGCTGGCTGCCGTCTTCCGACCAGTGATAGTCCCAGATGCGTTCCGAGGTGAACCTGGTGATCTGTTTGCCCGCGGACCCGTCAAGCGGCTGCTCCCACAAATTGTCGACACCGTGATCGCGTACGGTGTAGATCACCGACTTTCCGTCGCGCGAGAAACGGATGAGATTCGTCATGATCGGGCGCTGCAATTCGAGCATCTTGCGCGCCTGGCCGGTATCGGTCGCCACCAGCATGATTCGTTCCCGATGTCCGGCGGCATGGTCAATGACCACAAACAACGCGGTCGCGCCATCCGGCGAAATATCGAAAAATCCCTCCGCCCGGGCGGTTGCGATGATTTGGGGCGACCCGCCATCTATCCCAACCTTCATCACCAGGTGAGTGGCATTGTCGATGTAGTAGACCCAACGAGAGTCCGGCGAGCATACGGGATAGTCATCGAGGCGGCCGTTCGAAAGTCGCTTCAGGTTCCCCCCAGACTCGTCGGACCGCCAGATGTTCTGATTGCTGAGACCGAGCGTAAACACCACATGCTGATGATCGGAACACTCCCACGGATCTCCCCCCGCCCCCTGTGACTCGGTCAGGAAAGGATTCTGCGCGCCAGTCTGCAGATTGATGGCGTACAGCGAGGCTTGCTTGTCAAACAGAATCCGACCGTCATGCGTCCAGGTGAAGTTCGTGCTTGAGCTCACCGGAGTAATCGAATGAGTTTCGGTTCCCTCCGATGCGGCCTGCCCGACAAACAGATTCCAGTGTCCTTCGCTGAGCACAGTGGCCAGGAGTTGGCCGGTATTGGCCAAGCTGAGATCCGTATAACTATTGGTGTCGCGGGTAACCGGAGTGATATTCCCGTTCGGATAAGACACGAAATCGATCTGATATCGGTTGAGTCCCGTAGCCAGAGAGCCGTACAGCACCATCAATCCGCTACCATCCGGCATCCATGTGGGAGAAACGACGACGCCCGGTGAACCGAGCAGCAGCTTTTGTCGCCCAGTGCTTGCATCAATCTCGACCAATCCGGTGTAAGCGTCAGCGGAGGGCTGAAGTTCGGAGCAGACAATCTTCTTGCCGTCGGGCGACCATGCGGCATAAAAGAGTTGCTGGCTGTTCGACCCGCTGGCCAGGACTGTTTCCTGGCTGCTGTCCTGGGGCCGCACGATCAACTGGTACTTCCCCGGTTCCGGATTGTTGTACCGTAGAAAGGCCAGCTTGCGCCCATCCGGAGAGAAGGTCACATTGGAATCTACATCCTCCGCTAGCCGCTCCGGCGTTCCTCCCAACAGCGGTGCGCGGTACAAATATTTCAAATCGCCACTTGTCCCGGGATCGCTGCGCACGAAGTACAGGTAGTTGCCGTCAGGCGAAAACTGCACCCCGTCGTAGTACACGTCGGCGGGGGGCTCGACCTGCGTGATGCTGTTGGTCGGCACGTTCCGCAGCGATAGGGCCGCCAGGCCATTCTCCCGCACCACGCTCAAAATGTATTTGCCATCGGGCGAGAGAGCGACCTGGCTCACATTGCCGGTGTCGGTCACTTTGGTCACGGAAATATTCTGAAAAGCGATTGCGTTGCGCTGGTGAAAGAAAGCTTCAATTCGATCGCGGACTATACCTGCAACCACAAGGGCAAGCACAACCCACCCCACCCGGCGATTGTTACGCGCGCGTCGGCCTGCTCTGGGGGGAGGCGTGGTCGATGTCGCGGTGGGCTGCGGAAATTGCACCATCCGCCCTGAACCGGAAGCGCCCGAACCACGCGGAGGAGCAACCGCCACGCTCGCACCAACGTCTGGTGCCGGCCTGCGTCCGGTTTCCGTATCGCGCTTCAAGCGCTTCAAATCCCCCCGCAGATCGGCCGCCGATTGATACCGCAGATCGCGATCCTTTTCCAGAAGCTTTGCAATGATTTCCTGCAACTTCGCCGGAAGCCCCGGATTCAACTGCGACGCTGGCGCCGGATCAAGCTCCAGAAGGGCGTGAAAAACAACCGCCGAGGTTGCGCCCCCAAACGGCAGTTTTCCGGTGGCCATTTGATAGATCACCGTGCCCAGAGAAAACAGATCGGTCCGGGTGTCCAATTCCTCGCCGCGCGCTTGCTCCGGCGACAT
>JASHRE010000019.1 GCA_030037515.1 Candidatus Sulfotelmatobacter sp. | reverse complement strand
GCGGGAGATTCGTCCAGCGGCTAGGACACTGGTCTCCAAATCCAGGTACGAGGGTTCGAGTCCTTCATCTCCCGCCATTGCGAGCATGGTATAGCGGCTGGTGCCTCAGCCTTCCAAGCTGATGACGCGAGTTCGACTCTCGCTGCTCGCTCCATGCGGAAGTCGTCTAGGGTAGCGTTTAGACAACAGGCTGGAATATAAATCTGCTTAATTACGCTTATTGGAGTTATTATTGTTATGTGTATTTAATTTGGAGTATTATTTTAGGCACCGGAACAAATTTTTAGGCCGTTTGTTGGAACAATTATTCTTCACAGCATTTACATTGGGATGATTTTCCAGCTTCTGGAGCGTTTTTCATGAGTACGGCGAAAAACCACCATAATAAAGGAGAGAGTCTGGTTGGCCTCCATGCGCTCATCGCGCAGCTGGATCTCAAGATCCCGCGTCCCTTTGTCCGCTCCGTCATTGCCGCTGGAACGCGGAAGACGCGGGTTACCGACTCTGGAATTCTCGAACAGTATTCCAAGGCATACCAGCCGGCACAATGCCTGGCGGGACATCTTCGCTTTGCGCTCCGCTACGAACCTGTCGATCTCGGCGTCTACCATGCGGTTTTTGCCCAGCTCGGCAAGCGCGAAATCGAGCCCTGGATTCAAAGCGAACCCAACGGGCTTTTCGCCCGCAGGGCGTGGTACCTCTACGAATTTCTCACTGGCACAACTCTCGATGTTGCAGACCTGACTTCGGGACCGTATGTGGATCTGCTCGACCCGAAAATACATGTTGTCGGTCCGGCGAACCGGATTCGCCGGCAGCGTGTCTTCGAAAATCTGCTGGGCAACAAGCAATACTGTCCGCTCATTCGCCGCAGTGAAAAGATCGAAGCGGGCATCGCCAAGAATCTTACCGAACGCGCGCGCGCGCTGGTTGCCACTGTCGATCCGGCGGTTCTCAAGCGCGCCGTTCGCTATCTCTTTACCAAAGAGACCAAGTCCTCCTTTGCCATCGAAGGAGAAGAGCCCAGCAAGGACCGCACGGAACGCTTTGTGGCGGCGCTGGTGCGGGCCGACAAGTTCGATCCCACTTCGAAGCAATCCCTGGTCGAGTTGCAGAATGCCATCGTCGATGCCCGCTACGCGCAAAAAGACTGGCGGGATATCCAGGTGTACATTGGCGAGACCCTGCCGGATTTTTCCGAACAGGTTCACTTCGTCTGCCCCAAGCCCGGCGACGTCACCTCGCTGATGAACGGATGGATGACCATGACCGGGCAGATGCTTCAAGCCGAGAGCGGAGTTCATCCGGTGTGCGCCGCCGCCGCTGCGGCCTTCGGATTCGTTTTCGTTCATCCCTTCGTGGATGGCAACGGCCGCATTCACCGCTTCCTCGTACACAACGTCTTATCGAAAACCGGATTCACTCCGCAGGGCATGGTCTTCCCCGTGTCAGCCGCCATGCTGCGCGATATGGTCGCCTATGACCGAAGCCTCGAAGCTTTCTCTGAGGCCATCGCTCCATTCGTCGAATACAGCCTCGATGCCGAACAGAAGATGACCGTCGCGAACGAGACCGCCGATCTCTACCGCTTCTTCGATGCGACGCTCGAGGCCGAGTATCTGTTTGACTGCATTGAGGAAACGATCGGCCGCGATCTCAACCAGGAGCTGAACTTTCTCAAGTTTTTCGATGCGGCCATGAAAGCGGTGATGGGAATTGTCGATATGCCCAATCAGAGAGCTTCGCTGCTGGTCCGTCTCATCCACCAGAACAAGGGAAAGCTCTCCAAAGCGAAACGGGAGTCTTTTTCGGAATTGAGCGACGAAGAAATCGGCAGAATCGAGTCCGCGATCAAGGCCGCAGCACAGCAATTCCAGCCGGCGGAGCCAACCTCGAGCTGACCATGACTGGGCTAGAAACCCCAATTGTTCGGGGGGTCAGGTCAGGACCGTAGGTTTGGCACCCGAGAAACCCCGCTACGTGTGGGGGAGTTCTTGCGCATTCGACTTACTGTAGCGCACTATTCCAGACGAGATGCTGGCACTGCCATGCCCTCGCACCACGCCCCCTGAACAATCATCCAGACCAAATCGGCGATCAGAGTGCTTTCAATCCGAAAATGGGTATAAATGGGTGTAAATGGATATTCGTTGCCTTTGGGGTAGCAATTGGGCAAAAATGGATATAATCAGCGAATCTGCCGCCGTACATCATTGTGCCAGTGCCACTCAGCACGTCGCTCGGATCCCATATATCGATATTCGACACTTCGGTAGTAGGTGCCTGCCAGAGGGCGAGCTCTCTTCGTCCAGCCTTCGATGGCTGCAAGCTCGTCTGGCGCAAAGGTCAAACAGCCTGGCCCTCACGCATCCTGTGGAACTCCACGATGAGGTCTCTGAGCTTTCCTTCGCGAACCAAATCAATTGGCTTGCGATTTCGTATTGCCGCAAGAGGTGTCTCAAGCCATCCTTTCTCTTCGGACGCGACAACATAGTCGTCCATCAATTCGAGGAGTTCACGCAGGTCGCGAGTCTTTCGAATCATTTGACTCGTTCCGACATTCTTCTCCCAGTTCTGCAGGGTTCGAGTTGTTACGTTCAGAGAGGCAGCCATCTGATCTTGCGTTAGCCCCAGTCGCTTGCGAACTTCCGTTATGTCGAAGCTTATGCTGTCCTCATCGATGTCTAAGTGACCGCGATGGATCAGCAAATTTCGGGATCGTAGCAGCTGCCTCACGTGACGGAGGTCAAATGCCCAGCTGGCGCCGCCGGTTCCCAATTCATGTCCAACTTTCAACCCAAGCTCAAAGGCGAAGTTCGTAGAATGATGTGGCGCATAGAAAAGCAACATTTCATAGCTTTTACGAGACTTCAGAACTTTTACCGCTGATTGCACTTCCGGCTCGGCAGCATCTGCAGAGAAGTAGCAAATAAAGATGCGCGATTCTGGAATTTTGCCGGGTGCCTCGAGAGGAAAACCTTGTACCGGCGCGCCTAGCTTCGAGAGAGCACCTTCTGCTTCCGGCAGTACGCTTTTTTCGGCGAGCACAACGAGGTCCTGACTAGCCAGGCGACTTCCTGCGGAAGTCATTGCTCGTAAGGAAATTGGGCCTCGCATCTTCGCCATGGCTTCGCCCATTTCCTTAGAAGCTGTCGTCATGGTCTAAATACCCTGATAAAGGATAGCACGAAAATCTTCGTGTCTAGCGAAAAATTTCGTGTTAGAATAACTCCTTGCCACTCTTACGCCTACAGATGATTGTGGCCTAGCGGGAGTTTACTGCGAGCTTGTTGCGAGCCCACCGGCGATGTGTGGAAGGGAGACGTTGGCAATGGCGGTGTCGAGCAATTCCATGAATGTGGCCAGTGTCACGGTGGTCGCGATGAGCCACGGGTTCACCGTTGCCGTCTTCGAAGTCACAACCGGAAATTCAGCAGCCACCGATGCCATATCACGTCGTCGCGTTGCAAGAGACCGACCGGTCTCACTCTGAAGCACAAATGAGCGTAGATGTTTAGAAAGTCAGTGCGAGTTGAGTGTTATTACGGGCGTCCCATTACGTGCAGATGGGCATAAGGGGATCCGGCCCACATGATGTAAGCGCCAGTGTCGTGGTGGGTTGTGGGCAATCCGGTGGTCTTGGGATCAAAAGGCCACATGATCATCCAATGTGGGCCCGGCAGATTCCGCGCGCGCGATTTTTGCTGTGACGGAGTTGTCGTCACCGGCCGCGGGACCCGACGCGGACGTTTGGCCAGCACTGTCCAGACTGAGGATACCGGGCAAGAGTCCGTAGCTGACGGCAAGAAAAAAGGCGAAAGAGCGGAATGAGTAGGTCACGAAATCCTCCAGGCAATTGTTAAGATGCTGGACGAGACCGATCGGTCGCACACTTAATCACAACAAAGACCGCGACCTTCATTACTCAGGCAATCCCGGCGATGACAGCGGGCGCCGAAACATTGAGTCGCTTCGCGAGCCCATACTCTTATTCCGAATACGCCGATAAATAGGCCTAGCTAGGCCGCGTGGAAGAGCAAGCCGGTCCAAGTTCAAGCCCAGCAGCTCGGCGCCACCCAGGCCGAATGAGAAAATGACGACGATACACCGAGAAGCCGCGAGGCCGCTTCGCTCCGCTCCGGCCGTCTCCACGAACCGCAAGTCTTTGCGTTACCGCAGCGAAATAACCGTCTATGCCATCTACCAACGCCATGCCCGAGGCAAACGCCAGACCTGACAGCCCCGGGTTGGTTTGCCCCGCGACAATCAGTGCAGAAAGCTGAGATGCCCTCTCAAAACCGGCTGCCAGCAACATTCCAAGCAGGAATGGCTGGGCGACAATCGGGCGCGTGGCTGGCGAAGGCTGAATCTTGCGGAGCAGTCGCCAAAGATTAAGCATCCCGATCAGGATGAGCAGCCAAGGCCCGACAAAGGCGAAACGCTCGGCGAGAACGTGCCCGATCCGGCCGCGAGCAAGAGAATAACCAGGCCATGTCCCAAGGCGCAGAGAACACCGTTGGTGGAACGCGGCCTGATTCGCGTGAGGCCACCGATGGCTGCAAGATGGTCGGGATCGGTTCCGTGGCGCATTCCCATTGCGAGGCCGACAATCAATACGGAATTCACGTTCACTCCTTCAATCGACGGTCTCACGTCGGAATGGATCGAACCTGAGATTTTCAAAATGAGAAGGAAGCGGTAGTAATTGGCACTCTTCACTCGACCTTGAGATGCGCACATTTCAGTCGCGAGAGAATTCTGCGCGTATTAATCGATGAGGAACTTAGTCCACTGCCTACGCACCCCTGCCTTAGCCCTCGACTCGCAACTTTCTTGTTATCAACATTGCCACGAAATCACGATGCACCCCTGCTTTATCGGCAGGACGGCAAACCCTCCAAGACTGTCTCCCGGCGCGGCTTTTATCTGCCCGTCCCGTGGCGCGGATTGGGCTGCGTACAGGGACGATTTTGGCGGTCAGAATCAGGGGTTCGCAGACGGAGCAAGCGGACAGCGTCAGGGTCTAAGGATGTTAACCATCCCTTGCTCGACCGGGGTACCGCCAGAGTCCCGGTCGTTATCCACCCTCCGAGGAATTGGCCCAGCCAACCGACACCGACTAACGTCCCTACTCCCCGGCCTGTTTATAGGCGCGGTCGGCTCTGGGTCCTTCCGGCTCCGAAAATCTTTCTCCTTGCCCTTTCCAGCGCGGGAATTGGTGGACAACCGAACATGGATACATCTCCCTATCGGTCGGACTGCACCGACCACTTTAGGAGCGCCCAGGACGGTACGATCGATTTTTCGGATACTAAGGGATGTTGATTCGCGACATCAGCCCGCTCACCCTTGGCCGGCGCCAGCCTATAAACGCGCTCAGTCCCAAACCACACAGGGGCCAGAGATCTGAGGTTCTCTTTATATTTGCGCGTCACGACGTACTCGGTTCCGCCGACGCTGAGACGAAGCCGATATTCGCTGGTCCGCAAAGGCTGGATCTCCTCGACAAGCGAAATGTTTACGAGAACCGAGCGGCGGATCTGGATGAAGCCGTAGGGGCACAGCTTTACCGCGATCGAGCAAAGAGATTCCCGTACGAAATACGAAGTTGAGCCACATTTTAGAGAAGCGCAGTTACCCTGAGCGTGCACAGCAATGATGTCCGCCGTTTCCATGAAGAGAATCTTGCCCTTTGCCTTGAGCGCGATTCGGGGAGGCTGTCGTTTTTCAAGAAGTTCCAATTGCTGTAGGACGCCAACCAGGCTGGCAGCATCTACTTTGGTTGTTTTCACCGGTTGAGAAAGTTGGGTTTCTGCCGCGGGTGTGAGTAAACAATCAGACCCACTCTCGATGAAGGCAACCGGATTCTTGCGGTCTAAGGTGGCCGAGTCGGGAGGCCTGCGGTGAACGAATTGTTGAGGAACCGTCATGGGTGTCAGTGGCCCCTTACTTGAGTCGCTCTCGCATGGATGCGGGTCGTTCTTCTTTTTCCGAGGAGCGACAAAAGCATAGCAATCGCACTCAATGAGACCTCCCGTCATAACCGGGGGGGGTATCGTTCCGTCTGACTACTCGCACGGGACTCTGGTTTTCTACGTCCAAACCAGTTGGTATGGTAATCACGACAAACAACCTCGTCAAGTGCCCCGTGAATCCCGTGCCTTCGCTCTGCGCGGACGCTCATTCGTCGCGCGCAGAGACTGGAGCCATTGGACGATGTTTACGATCCCTTCCCGCGTCACTCTCGGATCTTGAGCGTTCTTTGCGAGCGAGGCGTAGCCTTGGACCATGGCGATCAGAAAGCCGGCGGTCCGAGCGGGCTCTACGTCGCGGCGAACCCGTCCGTTGGCCTGTCCTTCTCGCAAAGCCGAGGCAACGCCCTGCCGCCAGTCTTGAAACACTCTCTCCAGTCGCTTGCGGAACCCCGCGTCGAGAGGGGACATCTCCTGCGACAAATTGTTCAGGGCGCAGCCGCCCCGCACCGCCTCAGGCCGAACCGATAATCCTTGAATAATGCCGATCAAGGCATCGATAGGGTCCTTGCCCTTCTGCAGAGGAGTCAGCCACTGGCCGCGGTTGTCGGGGCCGATGATCCCTTCGACGATGGCGTAGCCCAGTGCTTCCTTGCTGCCGAAGTGGTGGTACAACGCTCCCTTGGTGACTCTGGCTTTGGCTAAAATGGCGTTCAGGCCGGCACTCTGGAACCCCGATCGGTAGACCTCGCGGAAAGCCGCCTGCAGTAGGTCGTTCCGCGTGCGCTCCGGATCGCGGAGTCTCGCCCTTCTCTCACTTGAGTATCGTCGCACGAGCGTACAAACCAGTTTGTATGACCTGGCTCAACGAGTCAAGAGAGCTCCGAGAGTGCGAAAATACAGACTTTGGAAAAATAGCTTCCGTTTGAGGTATTGATACCGTTTTCAGGGACGGCTCTACCGGAAAAGAATGGTAGCGTGTCGGCCCGGTGCTGTGAGCCGTTCCACTCGTATGTTAAATGCCATAACTGGTAATCAAGTCCTCGCGCCTAAAACATTGAAAAATCGTCGACCGGCTTCTGGCTCGCCAATTGCTTTCTATCCCTCGTCAAAGGGGGAAAGCAATGCAGATCCGCAGCATGAAGTTGGCTCTGTTCCTGCTTTTGGTGATTTGTCTAGCTTGCACCTTACCGGTTTGTTGGGCGCAATCGACTTCTTCTGGAACTGTCGCAGGGACGGTCACCGATCCCAGCGGCGCCGTGGTTGCGGGAGCGACGGTCTCATTGACCGACACGGCTACCAATGCCACCCGAGCCGTGACGACTAATGCTGCGGGGCGATACTACTATGCCGATGTTACGCCTGGGACCTACACGGTCACGGTTGCGAAGGCCGGGTTTGCGACGGCGAAGGTGGAGCACCAAGTGGTGCAGGTCGGACTTGCCCTCACCGCTAATCTGGTTCTGGAGGTCGGCGGCGCAAACGTGGTGGTTGAGGTTTCCGCGGTCAGCAATGAACTGCAGACGATGAACGCGACGGTTGGCAACACCGTTTCCAGCATTGCCATTGACAACCTGCCTAGCATTGGCCGCGATGTCAATACCTTTATCGAGTTGCAACCGGGTGTGAGCGCCGGTGGCGACGTTGCGGGTGCGGTGAACGACCAAAGCTATTTCTCGCTCGATGGCGGCAACAACAGCAATGATATGGATGGCAGCGGCGGCGTATATACCGGTACGCAGCAAAATATGGTTATTGGTGATCCAACCGGGGGCATGTCGACTCAATCGTTTACTTTCTCCGCCCCGTCGGGCGTAATGCCCACTCCGGCGGACAGCGTCGAGGAGTTCAAGGTGAACACCGCCGGGCAGACTGCAGACTTCAACAGTTCCGCTGGAGCCGAAATCAAGGTGGTTACGAAACGCGGTACCAGCAGCTTCCACGGCACGGCGTACGAGTATTACAAAGACAATAACTGGTCATCGAATGCCTGGGCGAATAACCAAAACAATTGGGAGGGCGTAGCCCAGTGCGGCGCGCCGAACTGCGGGCACATCGATCTTCCTTCCTATCACTACAGCCGCTTTGGCGGCGCGCTCGGAGGGCCGCTCACTCCCAAACAACTCCTGGGCGGCAAAACTTTCTTCTTTTTCAACTATGAAGGCTTCCGCTATCCGAACTCTGAGACCGTCACCAGAAACGTTCCCTCGCCGGCTTTGCGTTTGGGGCTGCTGACAAACGCCGCCACGGGCGCGGTCGCCTACAACCTGAACAACGCTCCAGTGACCTTCAATGGCGTCACTTACCCGGCGAATATGGGCTGTGCTGGAGCCCCAGGCGGCAAATGCGATCCGCTCGGCCTCGGTCTCAACCCTTTGGTTTCGCAGATATGGAATAAGTACGAACCTCAGTCCAACGCCACTTGCAGCCAGAGCCTCTGCGATAGTGCAAATATTTTGGGATTTGCGGCTAACCTGAGTTTGCCCGTTACCAGCAACTTCGACGTAGCACGCATCGATCACGATTTCGGCTCCAAGAACCATTTCATGGCGAGCTGGCGTTATTACAAAATGAACCTTGCTTCCGATGACCAAGTTGATATTGGGGGCTTCTTCCCCGGAGATACGTTGGGCACACCCGCGTCCCAGTCAAGCGATCCGATTCGAGACTGGTATTTGGTGGCGGGGTTGACCACAAACATCACCACCAACACCACCAATGACATTCACTACAGCTTCCTGCGGAACTGGTGGTCGTGGCAACGCGCCGGAGCTCCGCCGCAGCTCGCCGGGCTGGGTGGCGCGCTCGAACTGGATGCCGGCCAGTCGGAGACCCAGGATCTCGGCCCGTTCAACGTCGACAACCAGAACATCCGCCGCCGTTTCTGGGATGGCCATGACAACATGTTTCGTGACGATGTTTCCATGCTGAAAGGCAACCACCTGTTCCAGTTCGGCGGTACTTATCAGCACAACTGGGACTACCACGAACGCAATGACAGCGGCGGCACCATCAACGCCTTCCCGGTATATTCTCTGGGTAACGACGTGAACGGATCGGGGCTGGGTGCTGCGCTATATCCTTGCGCGACCACCCCTACCATTTCCACAAGTGCGAACACCTGCGATTCGCTGACTGCGGCGGTTTTGGGGGTGGTCTCTGTCGCATCGCAGATGTTCGCCCGTAGCGGTGCCAGCCTTAGTTTGTTGCCTCCGCTTTCGAACGCATTCGACCAAAGCACCATTCCTTACTACAATGTCTACTTCAGCGACACCTGGCACCTGAAGCCGACCTTTACCTTTACGTACGGTTTGGGGTATGCGCTGGAGATGCCGCCGGTCGAGCAGAACGGAAAGCAGACAGTGCTCGTGGACGCTGCAGATGAGCCGTTAAGCACCGAGACCTACCTCAATAATGTCAAGAAGGCGGCGCTCGCGGGCCAAGTATACAATCCCGAAATCGGGTTTGCCCTCGTAGGCAATACCGCCAGCGGATTGAAATATCCTTACAATCCGTTTTACGGCGAGTTCAGCCCCCGTGTCGCCGTCGCTTGGAATCCGCACTTCGATGCCGATTCGATGGCTGGCAAGATATTCGGCACTCAAGATACGGTTCTCCGAGGCGGTTATGGCCGCCAATACGGTCGCACCAACGGCGTTGTTCAGGTGCTGGTGCCATTGCTGGGACTCGGTCTCGAACAGCCCGTGTCTTGCCCCTCGAACCTGGTCGGCTCTGCGCCCGGAAGCTGGAGCTGCGGAGCCTCGGGCGCTGGAACTTACTCGACTGCCTTTCGCCTTGGACAAACAGCCTCCGCTACCGGTGGCCCGACTGTCCCGTTGATCTCGCTTGCGACCCCGACCTTGCCCCAGCCAGTCTATCCTGGGTTCAATAACAGCTTTTCGTCCTCCCCTGAGGGATTGGATCCGAGCTTCCGGGCGAACGCGATAGACGCTTTCGATCTGACCCTTCAGCGTCAGTTGAGCCACGGAGTTACCTTGGAGCTTGGCTATATTGGGCGCAGAATTACCCACGAGTACCAACCGGTGGAACTGAACCCGGTTCCCTACATGATGACGCTAGGCGGCCAGCAGTTTAAGCAAGCCTACGCGAATGTGGTGCTGCAGTATTGCGGTGGTATTGCGGGTTTGGCGGGCGGCGGTTGTGGAGGCGCGGCCGGACCCAACGCTGGCGCGGTCACGGCCCAGCCTTTCTTCGAGGCGGCGCTTAAAGGTACGGGCTACTGTAATGGTTTTTCCAGTTGCACGGCTGCGGTTGTCGCAAACGAGGGTGTCGGCGGTACAAAGAACCTCACCAACGCCCAGGTCTGGAGTCTCTGGAGCGATTTGGACAGCGGCGTGGGATGCCCGGCGGGTGGGTGTACTGATGTCAACGGAAATGTCGGTGCCTTCAATTTCCCGCGCAGCCTGCAGAGCACTGCGATTCCCGCCACGTGCGCGGCGTTGGGCGGAATTGGGAATAACGGCTGTTCCGGCGCCTTTACTGACGGTGCCTTTCAAAACGCCAGCATTGGCTATAGCAATTACAACGCCGGCTTCGTTTCCGTCAAAATGGCCGATTGGCGTGGAGTAACGATGCAGTCCAACTTCACCTGGTCGAAGGCTCTGGGGACTGCAGCGCAGGCGCAATCCTCGAGCGAACTCGATTTGCTCGATGCCTTCAATCCGGGCGAACAGTATGGGAGACAGGCTTGGGACCGCAAATTCATCTACAACGCGCTCCTCGTTTACCAGCCTCCTTTCTATAAGGGACAGTCTGGATTCCTAGGACACGCCCTCGGCGGATGGACGTTCTCGACCATATTTGCTGCCGGGTCCGGTGTTCCCACGCAGATCGGGACCACTGACGGTAATTACCAATCCTTCGGTTCATGCGATGGCATCGGCTGCGGAGACTACGACATGGAGAACGCCGTACCCATCGGCCCCGTCCCCAACCGTCACGCCTACTACTGTCCCGGCAACACCTACTCGGGCTTCTGCTCGACTCAAACCAACGGGTTCCCGGTGAATTACTTCCCCAACGGGGTGCTCCAAGCCTCGAACTGGCGCAATCCGATTCTCGGGATAGATAACCTGGATGGCGGCGCCGGAATTCTCGGTGGGCTCGCCTACTGGAATATGGACTTCAGCATCAAGAAAAGCATCCGGGTTGCTGAGGGTATCAACCTGGAATTCCAGGGCGTCTTCGCCAACGTCTTGAATCATAACCAGTGGACCGATAACTACCTCGGTCTCTACAACACTGCCGGCTTTGGCGCCCTCGGGTATAACACAGCACCAGACAACGGCATCGGAGTCAACGGCGAAGCAGAGCCGAGAAACATCGAACTCGGCGCTCGCGTTCGCTTCTAGACGGTACGTTTCGGCAGGGGAAGAGGTTTGGATAGGTTTGGATAGAGACGTTTTTCTGGGGCGAGCGCCGAGGGGGCTAACGTTGAAATTACACCTGCGCCGCCCCGGGGAACCGAGTTGACAGCCGCACGCTAGGGGTACATCGACCTGTACCTCCTTTCTTGAAAACGGTGTGGCACGAACCGAAAAGGAACTGGAAACAACGGACATGACAACAAGGATCAGAATATCGCGCCGGAGTGTGCTGCAGGCGGGAGCGTGTGCACTGGCGGGTGCGGCGAGCTTCCCGGCAGCGGCAAGCGCTCGCGCAGGAACCGGGTCGGGCACTGCGAACGAGGAAATAGTCAGGAAGTGGTATAGGGCGTGGGAGGGAAAGGACTGGACTCAACTTGAAGTCCTGCCGGCCGACAACTTTACCTTCACGAGTACCGTCGACGCGCACATCAGCACGAGCGATTGCAAGAAGGGGTGCTGGGATACACAGATTGATTTTATCGATCACTTCGATCTGGAGCGGGTATTCGGAAATGGTAACGAAGCGTTCGTAAAGTATCTTTGCCACACAAAGAACGGTAAATCATTTCGGAACGTTGAGTATTTCCGCGTCCGAGACGGGAAGGTTAAATCCGTTGAGTGCTATTTCGGAGGCAAATCCACCTTTCCATCAGCCGTAAGCGACGGGATGTGACGCTGGACTAGCTGCCCTTTCGCCACTGTGATGGCAATTCTTAACCCTTACTGGCAAATGGTGATTTGTCGCCCGCTCAAGGGGCGCTACTGCTGGCTCTCGCGCGGCGAGGAACAGCCGAAGACCCATGCCCACCCCGAGGAGGCGGATGAGTGCAAGACTCTGA
>JASHRE010000202.1 GCA_030037515.1 Candidatus Sulfotelmatobacter sp. | reverse complement strand
CATGCGCGAAACCATCGAGCAATACTTCCAGGCGGAGCTCGTCCGTGCTTGACTTAGTCCACGTTCATCCCTCACCCTCTCTGGGATTTCCCGGATTCTTGTATCTTCCGGCGGGGGTCTTTGGCCTGCTCAACGAGGTGCGTGGGCTTGGCTATCAGGTGATGGCATTGAATGAACCGCTTGAGATGCAGCTCAGTTCGAAGTTCTGCCTCTCCGCAGCGTTGGCAAGTATTCCGTCACGGGTGTATTCGATCGATCTGCATTGGCACGAGCACCTGTGCGGTGGCATCCGTGTGGCACGCTGCATCAAGTCCCGATTTCCCAAATCTCTGATTGTGGTCGGTGGATTAAGCGCAAGCCTTTTCGCCGCCGAGATTCTTGACTCCGTGCCCGAGATTGACATCGTGGTGCGCGGCTACGGCGAAAAGACCTTGGCAACCATCCTCCGCAATATAAATTGTGTTTCGCGGGGCATCCTTCAGGGCCCATCGGCCCCCGATTTAGGACCGCAAGACTTGACGAGCTGCGACCTACTGCTGCATGCCGACGAATACCTTTACTGTTCCGTTCACGAGTTTAATCCCCAGCGTCACCATTCCCTCTTTTGGCTGAAGAATGGGCACGGTTGCCGACAGTCCTGCTGCTATTGTGGCGGTGCCCTCTCCGCGCAGCGCGAGATCTTTGGGCACGGCAACATTTACCGGCGGCCGGCGGAACTCGTCGCCGCTGAACTGGCGGCGCTTTCCAGACGAGTCGATACGGTCGGTCTGATTCTGGATCCATCTTCTGCACCCGCCGCCTACTGGAGAGCGTTGCACCGAGCCGTGCGATCCGCGGGCGCAGCCTGCGGCCTTTACATTGAGCCCATTGGGCTCCCGGACAACGATTTTATTGACGATTTTGTCCGCACATTTGCCACTGACAAATCGATATTCGCCCTGAGCCCCCTCTGTGGCGATGAAGTTGCCCGCCGCCGGAATGGGAAATTGTTTTCCAATGATCAACTCTTCTCCTGCCTCGATAAATTGGAGTGTGCGGGCATCCGCTATTGCCTTTATTTCACCTCTGGGCTGCCTTTTAGCGCCCAGTCAGATCCACGCTTCGAACGCTGGTTTCGCCGAGAGCTTCGAACTCACTACAAACCACTGTTTGCCTTCGATGCCACGGTCACGCTCGATCCTGGCTCTCCCATGGCCCGCAATCCCGAATATTTTGGCATCACAACCACGCTGCACAGCTGCAGCGACTATGTAGCCCGCTGGCAGGCCGCGCCCCCTGGCCGTCCGCCTGAGCAACTCGGCTATGCTCCGCTGAAAGAGGCTGCCATTCGAATGCAAAGTGCGTCCTGAACCCGGATGTTCTTCCGAGGATAACGAAGCTTCCCTCACCACTGCGTTCGCCGCATCCATTGCACTCCTATCAAATGAACGGGCATCTCATGAACACTCTCGTACTCAACATAACTAATCGTTGCAATTTCGCGTGTAAGACGTGCTTGCGTGGCGAATCGTCCAAAGAGGATCTCGCGCCCGAAGCGCTCGAGCGGGTGCTGGATTTTTTCCTTCCGCGGGGGTTGAAGGCGGTGGGAATTACCGGCGGCGAACCCATTTTGCATCCCCGGTTTTACAAGATTTTGAAAATCATTGCCGCCCGGAGCATCCGTTTCCATGTTGTGACCAACGGATGGCTGATCGCACAATACCTTCCTTTCTTGAGGCAGTATCGATCCCTGGTGAATCATGTTTCCGTCAGCCTCGACGGACATACGGCAGAGGTTCACGATGCCAATCGCCGTCCCGGGAGCTTTGATCGCGCGATCTCAGCGATCCAAGAGATTCGGAGCGAAGGATTCCGGCCGGTGGTAAGCCACATCGTGAACCGCAACAATTTCGGCGGCCTGGAGCACCTTCTGGAGCTTATGCACCGCGAAAACGTACGCGTCAACCTCGGGCGCGTCATCGAATTCGAGGGTAATAAGGACTGGCAACTTACCGGCGAGCAAAAGGCAATCTTGCGTACCTGGGTTTACCAGCTGAGCCCGGACAGGCGCAATCGGGTATCGTTCAGTACATCTTTGGGATTGCGCCGGGGCCTGATGTTTTGCCCGAATTTTTCTCGCCTCTGCGACGTCATGCTGCGCTTTGACGGAAAGATCTGTCTATGTTGCGACACTTTTCCCGACAATAAGGGGGCGATACTGGGCGATGCCTGGGACCCCGATTTCGAGCCGCTTGAGGGCAGGCACGCGGAAAGGGTGAGCAAAATCATTGTTAGCCGCGCCGACCATTTGCTGAATAGTTCGGGCGACGCTTGCAACACCTGCGAATTCTGCAACCGGGTATTGACGGAGGCGGCCGCAACATGAAAACAATCTATTGCAACTCGACCGTCGGCACATTTGTGCTCGCCAGCTACTTGCACCAGCAACGCCCTGACCATTTCAAGTTTGTGGAGTTGACCGGAAGCCGCACCCAACTAGCCTCTGCTCTCATAGATCCAGACAGCCATGTCTGTCTGTCCATCGGTTCGCTCGGTGACCTCCGGTTGATTGAAAACATCGCGGAGCAAATCCGATCCCTTACCGGCGGCTCGGCCCTGCCCTCCGGGAAACTCATCGCAGGAGGTTCCGCATTCTCGTATTTCGACGCACGACAGATGATGGCATATTTCGAGGAGATTTCGCATGTGGTCATCGGGCGGGGCGAAGTCGCGTTGCTCGGGATCCTCGATGGGAAAATAGCGCCCGGGCTGATCGACTCGAGCGCACTCCCCCAACATGACCCTTATGAACTCTCCGATGCCTTGCCGTGGCACCGTCAGAGGCCTGTTCCCATAGGCCGTCATGACTATGTCTGCCAGTGGGGACGCTGCCGCTTTTGCCACCACTCGGAGGCAGCCAATGCAACCCGCAGCACGGTGGAAGTTCTGGCCAAGCAAATCGTGGACTACCACCGTCGCTTCGGCTCGAAATTCTTTATCATCTACGACAACCACCTGGAACCGGATGAGCTCGATTTTCTCCTTTGCTACCTTCGCGACCGCAAAACTCGCGTATTTCTAGATCTGTTCGGCATGCGCATGATTCCGGCCGTTCTGCCCCTGGAGCCACGCTTGCGTGAAATCAACATGGTCCGGTCGATCGGCTGGGGACTCGAGCTTTATTCGCAAAGAGTTCTGAACGAGTACCGTAAAGGAATTCTTTTGCTAAACATGGCGCCCATCCTCCAGATGGCGCAACGATGCGGGATCTTCTCGCGCGTTTATATCCTGTTTGGTCTGCCGGGATGCGCGGATGAGGATTACGAGGCAACGCGCAAATTCTTGTCGGAGCATGCGGCCCGAAGCGGATCCATCGGCCAGATCATGCTGAGCTGGTTCCTGCTGAGCGGTGGGCTGATGGAAAGCATGCCGGGCGGAGGAAGCAGTTTACGGGTAAGAGACCCCTATTGCTTGCATGACTATTTTGGCGATGCCTCTGAATTCAGCGGAATTCGTACCGCGTTTCACGCGTTTGACACCCGCGACCCAGCCAGCGGTGCGTGGCTTTCCCGCGATGACGAATTCTTGCGTCATGCGGCCCCCTTCCGCGAATTGATGCTCCACCCCAGGGTTATCTTTGATCATCGTTCTTTCTTCTTGAAGGCGGAGACCTGGAAACAGGTTTGGGGGGACAGCTTAAACGAGTGGATGCAAGCGCGCTCTGCTCCCATCCCGCGGTTACGAGGCAGATTCCTAACCGCACCCATTAATTATCCCCATGCACAACCGGCGTAGCGGTTCGAACCCGAGCGGTTCCATTGCTCATCATGGTGATTCGCTCCACTCGTTGCGCCAACGTATCCGTTGGCGCCGGAAAGGGCAGACACTTGCACTGACATACCCGGAGGAAATCTATTCGCTGGCCGCGGCGACGGAAGCGCTCGGCGCCTTGCCCGCAGATCGAGTCGACGCAAAGATCAGCAAGCTGTCTCAAAATTGGCGGCTCGAACTCTCGGGCAAAGGGGGGGATTCTTGGCAGGTAGTCGCGCGTCTTTTTGCTCGCCTGAATGGAACCGAGTTTCAGCCTATTCCGCCGCTCCACCTTCGCGCGCCTGCCCGCCCCCTGGTTTCGTGCATCATTGTCTTGTTTGCCAATGACATCTTCGTCTGCCAGCAGCTCATACCGAGCCTGTTGCGGTGCAGCACGAATCACGCCATCGAAATCGTGGTGGTTCACAACGGCCTCGGAGCAGACCTTGAAGCACTCCGGGGACTTCGTACCATCCCCTCCAGCTTAGGACTGGTGGCCAACGCATACAACCGCGGAGTTGCTGCCGCTCGCGGCACCTATATCGCGCTCTTCCATGACGACTGCATGCTCCGGGATAGTAATTGGATCGAGAAGTGCGTTGGGCATCTGACTGACTCGGTGGTCGCGGTCTCACCCGAGATCCGTCGCACGCCGATTGGCCTGGATTGTATGAAATGCGTTCCGCTTTTCATGCGACAGAAGGACTTTATCGACATGGGAGGATTTGATGAACGCAACATCATTGGCTTTGAGGATCTCGACTTTACCTGCTCGTTGCACCGGCAAGGAAAGGGATTTGGCCCTGTCCCTCTCGACTATCTGCACTTCGATGGCATGAGTACGGCGTTGCTCCATGATTCCAATCCGCAGAAACTGCGGGTCATCTTCGGCTATCTCATGCTGCCCCCTGCGGTCTTGCGTCAGCTGTGCTTTTCCATTTGCTGTCGTG
>JASHRE010000201.1 GCA_030037515.1 Candidatus Sulfotelmatobacter sp. | reverse complement strand
CGCGGCTGCCCATGGTACCAGCGTCGGAGCATCGAATCCGGGCCCCAACTCGACTCCCGAGAACGGCATCATGATCGCAGCCGCACCGACAATGCCGAGACCGCCGCTTAGAAGCGTGAGAAATGCTCCCTCCACAAAAAATTGGAACATGATGTTGGCACTCGTCGCACCTAGCGCTTTACGCAACCCAATTTCCCGCGTCCGGTCTGCGACTGCGACCAACATGATGTTGATAATTCCGATCGCGCCCAAAGCCAGCGTCACCAGTCCCACGCTGCCCAGAAACGTATTCATCGCGTCAAAAATCTTGCCCACCTGATCGACGGTTCGTACCGTATCCCACTCGTCAAAAGCGTCAGGATTGTTGGGATCAAACCCGTGATTTCGTCCGATCACTTGGTGCACTTCTTTCTGCGCGGTCTCATGCAGGGCGCGCGTCTTCGGCTGATATTCGACGATAGAGATCACGTCCGTCGCTTCCCCCACATTCGTGGGTGGAAAGTACTCGTGCATGGTGCTGAACGGTACGTAGCTCTGCAAATTCTCGTTCGTGTTGTCGCCGTGGCCGATGCGTTCAAGCGTTCCAATCACTTCGAAGCGAATCCCGTTGAGAAGAATCGTGCTGCCGACCGAGGGACGTCCGAGAAAAAGCGTCCGCCGGGCTTCATCGCCTAGGACGATGACGCGTCGTTTCTGGGCATCATCCATGTCATCGAGCCAGCGCCCCTCGCGGATGGGAACATAACGGATCTGTTTGAATTTCGCAGGCACGCCGAAAATCTGACCGCTGGACTGATAAAAGTCGCTGATGGCACGAATGTCATTGCGCCGGATCACGGGCACCGCCACGCCCACGCTGTGACACTCGCGGAGAATATCCTCATAGTCTCGGTAGGTCAGATAGTACTGGCGCAGAGACGTGAAACTGCCATTTACGGCTGGCGCTCGCCCGGACCAGATGAACATGACGTTCTCGCCGAGGGAATCGAATTCCTTCTTGTTTCCAGCCCGGAAACCCTCGCCGAGGCCGATCAGCAGCAGCAGAGACCCCACTCCCCAGGCGATCCCAAACATCGTAAGAAACGAGCGGAGTTTGTGCGCCCAGAGTGTGCGCAGAGTTTGCCCGAAGATATCGAAGACAAATCGCACGACTTCGATTATACGGGCTGTTCTGAGGTCCCCGCCCTAGGTCTGATTACGGGCTTGGCTCGTGAGCAATTCACAACTTTTTTGATAAAAACTCATTTCCGAATCCGCACGACTTGGATATGCTCTAGTCGGAATGCCAACACTTGCCCTCAGCGAATTGCTGGGCGCCACGGTGTATGACCCGTCTGGCGCGGTCAGTGGCCACGTGCGCGAAGTCACGCTCGCGCCGCAGGAGGACCGTGCCCGCGTTTCGTCTCTGATCGTCAAGACTAGGTCGGGCAACCGGGCCCTTCCCTTCGCTTCCGTCTCGCAAATCAATGGAGGCGTTCGCGCTGCCACATCGATGGCGGATTGGCCCGCGGTCGACGGAACGGAAGGACTGTTTCTGCTGGAGCGGGATCTGCTGGACCAGCAGGTGATCGACATCAACGGTCGAAAGGTCGTCCGCGTCAATGACGTCGATTTGCAACTCGATTCCCAGAAGGTATCCGGCCAGGTGCACCCTGTGTTGCGTGTGCATTCGGTCGATGTGGGTCCGCGCGGCGCCGTCCGCCGCCTATTGCGTGGCATTGCTCCCCGCATGGCGCTGCACACGCTTTTGGGAAGAATTCCGCCCCGAACTATCCCATGGAATTTCGTCGATGTGATCGAGACCGATCCGGCTCGACGCGTCAAGCTCAACATCTCTTACGAGGGACTGGCCAAGCTGCACCCGGCCGACATTGCCGACATCGTCGAAGATCTCGCGCCCGACGAGCGCCAGGCCGTCTTCCAGACGCTCGACGAAGAAACGGCGGCCGAGGCTCTGGAGGAAGTCGACCCCAAGGTTCAGAAATCCATTGTCGAATCGCTCGACTCGGGACGCGCGGCCGACATCGTGGAGGAAATGGATCCTGATGCCGCGGCTGATCTTTTGAACGAACTTCCGGAAGATCGGACGGAACAGATTCTGGTTCAGATGGAGCCCGAAGCCCAGCAGGACGTCGTGGAACTACTGGAGCATAAAGAAGAGACCGCCGCTGGCCACATGACCACGGATTTCCTCGCTCTGCCGGTTGCGGCCACGGTGCAGAATGCCGTCGATTCCATGCGCGAGTTTGAAGGCGGAATTGAAGCGGTCAGCACCATTTATCTTGTCGATTCGCACGGCACCCTCGTCGGTGCTGTGCCCCTGGCCCGCATCGTTCTCGTACCTCCTTCCACGCCGATGCTGTCGCTGACCCAGGAGCCACTCATCCTCACCCACGAAACGAGCCCCGAAAACGAAGTCGCGGAATTGTTCGACAAGTACAACCTGCTGACCCTGCCCGTGGTGAACGAGCAGAACAAACTGGTTGGCGTGGTCACCTCTGATGACGTGATCAGTATGCTGCGCAGCAAGTTGTAGAATGCTGGCGTTTTTTCTTTGGCCAGAATCGCTCCCTCCATTTATTCTGTGACATCGTTCTAGCCGAATCAGTTGATACCTATGTCCGTGAACTATGCGCATGAGCTTGCTGAGACGTTGGAAGACCCGGATCCTGCTGTTCCTCGCCGTCGTTGGTCCGGGATTCATCACCGCGAACGTCGACAATGATGCCGGCGGCATCCTGGTTTATTCGCAAGCTGGAGCACAATTCGGACATTTCCTGCTCTGGACCTTGATCCCGATTACGCTGTCGCTGATCGTGGTGCAGGAAATGTGCGCCCGCATGGGCGCCGTGACCGGCAAAGGCCTCAGCGATTTGATCCGCGAAGAATTCGGCCTGCGTATCACTTTTTTCATGATGCTCGGCATCCTAATCACCAATTTCGGCAACGTGGTCACGGAATTCATCGGCATCGCCACGAGTCTGGAATTATTCGGCTGGCCGCGCGTCTATACTGTGCCGATTTGTGCGGTGATCGTCTGGCTGATTGTTGTTTATGGCCAGTACAAGAGCGTCGAGAAAGTGTTTCTTGCGGCTTCGTTCTTCTACGTGACGTATATATTTGCCGGCGTGCTCGCGCGCCCCATGTGGAAAGACGCGATCATAGCCACCTTCGTTCCCCCAAACCTGAAGTCATTCCGCGATCAGGCGTATCTCTACATGGTCATCGGCGTGGTTGGAACGACAATCGCGCCGTGGATGCAGTTCTATCTGCAATCCTCCATCGTCGAAAAGGGCGTGACTCGGCGCGGATATAAAGCGTCGCAGATCGATGTCGTGACCGGCTGCATCTTCACCGACGTCGTGGCCTGGTTCATTATCGTGGCCTGCGCCGCCACGCTTTACATCCACGGCTATCGCGATATCAAGGTCGCGGCCGATGCCGCCGCCGCCCTCAAGCCTCTGGCCGGTCAGTATGCTTACATTCTTTTCGCCGTAGGATTGTTCAACGCTTCCCTGTTTGCTGCGTCGATTCTTCCGCTTTCGACCGCTTATACCGTTTGCGAAGGCTTGGGATTCGAATCGGGCGTCGGTTTGAAATTCGGCGAAGCTCCGGTGTTTTATTGGCTCTACACGATTCTGATTGTTGCGGGAGGCGTGGTTGTTCTCATCCCAGGTCTGCCACTGATCAGAATTGCAGTCTTGTCGCAAGTCGTGAACGGCATCGTGCTGCCATTCGTTCTGATTTTCATGCTGCTGCTGATTAACAAGAAAGACTTGATGGGCCAGTACGTTAATCGGCCCGTCTTTAACCTGATCGCGTGGGTTACGACCGTGGTGATGATCGGCCTGACGATCGTCTTGGTCTGGACCCTGCGCTCGGGGTAGGATGGCATCAGATTTCCTAGTTGCTGTCCCAAACTCGGTCAACGACAGAGGGCACGAAGGAACGCAGAGGGAAAAGTGCTTTTCTTGCGGCTGGGACGAAGAGTGTGTCGTGCGTGTTTCGTTTGGGAAAGTTTCCTCAATGCCCTAAAGCAGTTTCCCCGCGGCGAGGTCGCGCACCAGCGTGAGGTCGGCTTCGAGAAAGTCGAACTTCGGTAGGTCTTCCGGTACTGCCCACCGGATGTCGCGAAAGATTCGATTCTCAATCTCTCCCAGATATTTCCGCACCACAAAGAAGCGCAGCTCGACCACGCCGCCGTTCGGATATTCGTGCTGGATGCGCGCTACTTCGTCCCCAATTTCCGCCACAATCCCGAGTTCTTCTTCCAGTTCGCGGCGCAGCGCATCGCGCGGCTGCTCTCCCTCTTCGATCTTGCCGCCGGGAAACTCCCACTTCAGCGGCATCGTCTGATGCCGGGTTCGCTGGCAGACCAACAGCTTATCCTTTTCCGTGATGAGACCGGCGACCACGCGCTTCATTGTCCGGCGGTTTCCAGTTTCTTCCCCACCAGCACGGCGCAGTACTTGACCAGGTCCTGATGCTCGGGCGTGAACGCGGCCGGAAAGTGGCTGTCGATATCCAACTCGCCTACCACCCGAGCGCGAACGAAGACCGGTACTACGATCTCTGACTTGGTTTCGAGCGAGCACGCCAGATAGCGCGGGTCTTTACGGACATCGTCAACCACAACGGTCTGGCCGCTGGAAGCGGCCGCGCCGCAAATACCCTGATTCAGGGGGATGCGCGTGTGAGGAGTCATCGCACCTTCGAAAGCGCCCAAAACCAGCACCGGGGGCTGCGCTCCGGGTTCCAGCATGTAGAAGCCGACCCAGTTGTATTTCAGCATGCGCTCGTGCAGGAGCTTGACCATCTTCTGCATCAATTCGCTTGCCGTAAGCGACGACTGCGCCAGCTCGGTAATCTGCGCGCGCACTTCCGCGACTCGATCGGCAACGGGCATGACGGAATCTTAACTCACACTGCCCGATTTCACGACTGTCGAAGATGGCACCTCAGTAATCTGCCGGATTCCTTTGCTGCGGGGAAACAATTCGGGATGAATTGCGAAAGCGAGCGCAGAAAGACCGTCGAGCAGCGTGAGGGCGGGAGTATTCAGAAACTCATCGAGAATGCAGAAAACGCGGCCGGTTTTCGCCGCGGAACTTTGTCGCCAGCCGCGATCGGCGATGATCTTTTCCAGCGGCACACGGCCTCCCGCACCACACCATGCGGCAATGATGACCTCGGGATCGAAGCTCAGCACTTGTTCTGGCTTGATCTGCTGTCCGGGCGCGCCAATAAATTCTCCGCCCGCCACTTCTACCAACTCGGCCACCCAAGGCTGGGAAGCGATGATCGGCTTGCCCCATTCTTCGCAGAAAACTCGCGGCGCGCTCACCCCTGCCGTTCGCTTGCGAACGGCCTCGATCTGCAGCTGCATCGAAGCAATCACTCGCTCGCCGCGCTCGCTCGCCCCAGCCACGCCCGCGATCGTCGCGATGTCGGTATAGACGTCGGCGAGGGTTTTCGGTGCCAGTCCCAAGAACCGCGCACCGGATTTGAGGATCTCGCCGACCGCCTTTTCCTGGTAGGGCACGGCAGCAATGACGAGGTCTGGACGAGCCGAAACAATCTGCTCGGCGTTCGCGGTCCAGGAGTCGTCAAGGATCAATCGCGAGCCGTCGCGGACAGCCGCAACCACATCGCAGCAATAACGTGTGCAGGCGACCACGCGTTCGAGTTCGCCGACAGCTTCGAGAATTACCGTTGCGCTGGGCTGCAGAGAAACGATACGGCGGGGAGTATGTGCAAGCACAAGCACCTACTTTGTGCGAAAGCCTTGGAAGGCAGTGTTCCGGGGCGGAGCAGAATGCGAACGAAGGACGGCAGAAAGCGCGTCCAAAGCCAACTGTGCCGCGTGAGTGGAGGCCTGCGGCAAGCCCCCAAGGGCTTCGATCAGCAAGTCCCGCCGCAAGGACTGCGCTTCGTGAATGTCCTTTCCGCGAACCAATTCGGTCATCGCCGAAGCGCATGCGATCGCAGGCACACACCCTTTCGCCTTAAACCGCATGTCAGCGATGCGCTCGCCATTCATCTTAAGTGTCAGCCGCAGCACATCCCCGCATGCCGGATTCTCGATCTCGGCAGAGGCATCGGCATCAGCGATTTCTCCAGCGTTTCGCGGATGCTCGAAATGATCCAGCACTTGCGCGGAGTACATGGCTTTCATTTTATCGAGTATCGCCAAGCCGGGTCGGACAGAGTCATAGCGCACCGCCGCCCCTTCAGTATGACGCCTGAATCATCAAATTATCCGACCTCTGACTCGACCTTGGGAAAACCGTTCTCTTCATTTCAAGTTGAACAACGCGTTCACGTGCGCCGTGACCGTGACGGTCTGCGGCGTGAACTCTTCGTTTGGAGCCGGAGCCGCCACAGCCGTCATGGCACGCATTGCCATGGGACGCGGCAAAATTGGCCGACCTTCGTACGTGTCGATCGATGCGTAGGAAAGCTCTCCTAACACGCGGCCGCTGACTCGCGCCA
>JASHRE010000200.1 GCA_030037515.1 Candidatus Sulfotelmatobacter sp. | reverse complement strand
ACAGGTTCAGCAGCCAGTTCATAGCAATCCCTGAGCTCTTGCTCGATCTCTAGCATCCTCGAATAGCGGCCTTCGGGGCGCTTGCGCAAACATCGTCGAATAAGTTGGTACAACCCGATTGGCAGATCCGAGACCAATTCTTGCAGAGGGATAGGCTCTTCGCGGTCGACCGCAATTAAAGTCTCACTGTTGGAGTTGCGCTGGAATGCTCTTTTGCCTGTCAACATCTCGTAAAGAACCGCACCAAACGCAAAAATGTCGCCACGTGCATCAACCTCCTGACCATGCAACTGCTCCGGCGACATGTACGGCAGGGTCCCAACTACCTGCGCGTTACTTGTAAGCCCTGTGAGGGTCTTGTCTTCCGGTGCGATGAGGCTTGGTTCATATTTCGCCAGCCCAAAATCGAGCAGCAGGGCTCCACTCTCGGTGAGCATGATGTTGCCAGGTTTAAGGTCGCGATGGATGATGCCCTTGCGATGCGCCGTGCCGAGCGCGCTAGCCACAGAGATCGCGATCTTCAGAGCTTCCATCGTCGAGAGTGGTCCCTTATGGATTCGCGCCGAAAGTGTCTCGCCCTCCAAATACTCCATCGCGATGAACGCTCTCCCGGCATTATTTCCAAAGTCGTATACCGTACAGATATTGGGATGATTCAACGCGGAGGCGGCTTTCGCTTCGCGCAGAAATCGTTCCAAAGAGTCTCGATCTTCAGTGAGCTCCTTCGGTAAGAATTTCAACGCCACAATTCGATCAAGGAGCAAGTCTTCGGCCTTGTAGACCTCACCCATGCCTCCGGCGGCGATGAAGTTGACTATGCGAAATCGTCCAGCCAACAGTTCACCCGTCGCAAGTCGTTCCGGCGGATTCGCAGAAGTCCGCGGATGATCAACAAACGGCGGACTAGATAGAAAGCTGTCTAAACGATCCTGCAGGCGCACGAGCCGGTGCACCTCGGAGCGGACCGCTTCGTCCTGTTCACTTTTTTGAAGAAAAGCGGCCCGTTGTGGCGGGCTGCATTGCACCGTGGGCTGGAATAGCAGTTTAACGCGTTCCCACTGTTTTGGGGTCATGCCCATGGTCAGGCCTCAACTCACCGTATAGCCAGACTTTCGCGACAGCCCAATCCCGCTTTACTGTTATCGGAGAGACGCCCAGAAACTTGGAGGTTTCCTCGACGCTCAAGCCTCCAAAAAAGCGCAACTCGACAATCCGGCTTTGGCGTGGATCGAGCCTGGACAGACGGTCGAGAGCTTCGTCCAATTTGAGTAGATCTTCCGAGTGTTCTGGGGAAAAGGCAAGTGCCTCATTCAGGGGCAGAAATACTTGAGCTCCACCCCGTTTCTCCCTTAGGTGGTGGCGGGCATGATCGATCAGAATACGCCTCATCAGTTGGGCAGCAATTCCGAAGAACTGAGCACGGCCCTGCCAATTGGCCGACTGCTGATTCACCAGTTTGAGGTAAGCTTCATGAACCAGGGCTGTGGTCTGTAAGGTGTGATCGGCTCGCTCACGCCGCATGTATCGACGGGCCAGTTCTTTTAGCTGGTCATAGATCAACGGAATAAGCTTTTCCTGAGCGGCATGGTTGCCCTTCGCCACTTCGCCAAGCAGCGCCGTCACATCTTCTTCCGGGGATAACAAGGGAACCTCTCTCCAACCGTATCCGGTACAGAAATTGGCAGTTATTGTAACCCGAATTGTGGGTTTCTCCCTTGCTTCCGCCTGGCACTGCCTTCTCCATCCTTCAATGATCCTTTTTTCACTCAGATGTCGCGTTTGTAGATAAAGCCGAGTTCACAGAATCCGGAGATTGGAATCAGTCAATTCCTAAAAAGGAGAATTCGAATGCTCTCTAAATCTACCATGGAAAGTACTGGGAGCCGTCCACGGGCTTGACGACAAACCGTCGGCCGTCGGGACGGTGGTGCCTTTCTGCTGCGTTCTTGACTGCTGCGGTCAGTAAGTTTCGCGAGGAGTGAGTCGTAGTATCAGTTGACTTATCGCTGGGTCAGCTAATCCAGTGACGGACAGGAAGTTAGGGAATGAATGCCAAAGGAATGAGAGGAGAATAACAATGCGAACTGTTGCGAAGTACACACGCTTTGGAGCATTGCTGACTGCGGGAATTATCGCAGCCATAGGAGTTGCCCGTGCAGGCGGCTGGGGACTCGATACGGATAAGCTAGCCCAAGTGGCTGAATTGGAACACCTTCACGCGACCTTTCACGCGGCAGTCAGTGTGCACGATCCAGTCAATGGCGATTCGCCAGAAGTGATAACGCAGCGAATCCGCGAAGTACTCTCGATCTGGGCGCAAGACGGCGAGATCACCATCGTCAACAGTAGTGCCACGGCGGGAAACTACATTGGCAATGGCGATCCGGATGATCCCGCAACTTGCCCTCCACCCTCGGGCGACACCTCGGCCAACGGTCAGCAGGGTACGCTGTGCACGCTTTACAAGTATGTTGCAGGCGGATTGCAGGCAGCTAATAAGTTTGTCTCGCTTTCCCCGGCATACAAAACGAAGTTTGTCCCTGTAAGAGATGATCATGGCCAATGGACCTCATCAGTGTATTTCGAATGCCATTACTTCAACGTAGCGTTGAATCCGGCTACCGGCGAGCCATTTTGGACAGCGGTGAGCCACGTAGACCTCGACGGTGAAGCCTCAAAGATCGACGGACGGTGGTTGTTGACGAAGGCCAGCTCATCCACGGTTGGAGTTCCAGTTCCAGCTACGGCTCCATAGGGCGGGAAAACTGCTGCTTTCGCGGGTCCGTTAATGTTTCACGGGGGATGTGCGCCGATGCCCAGTCGAAGTCCTGAATCTGGGATTTCTGGCCGGGTGAGCGTGCCGGAGGCTGCGCTTTCGGCTCAGTAGAAGGTGCTGTGCTTTGCCCGAATGCGAACAAGCTGCAAAGCAGCAGAGCCGCAAGCCTCATGTTGCAATCTCCTCGGTGAGGCGCAGTATACTCTGGCCCGATTTGCTCGATGAACCGTGCCGCGAGTCGTCCAAGTGCCGGCACGTGGGGAAAAGGGGGAAATTGGGGAATATATATGTGCGTGAGCAACAACCGAGCTAGTTCACGTGCCTCTATCCCCATTTCCCCAACTTCTCTAAAAACTCTCCAAAGCTCAAGGCAGCGGCATGGGCCTGGCGATCAACCGATCTATCATCGAATCGCACGGCGGCCATTTGTGGGCAACCACCAAGGCTGGACAAGGCACAACCTTTTACTTCACGCTACCTGGCAGAATGGCCGTTCCGCATAACTTGATTCGATAACGCAACCTGAATCGAGCGTTTTCGACAACCTTCAATGCTTATCGACGTACTCATCGGGTAAGACCCTTTTCCACCACCTGGACAAGCTTAGGAACGAGGAACTGGTTAATGTGCGCCAGGAGAGCACGTTTTTGCGAATACACGTCAATCGATTTGTCTCAAATTTTTGTTGGCTGGTTATGAGGGATTTGCTGCGATCGATTCATACAAGGCGACTTATCGATACAAATCCGGCCAACTTTCTCGAAGGCCGTTTCTGGACAAAATCCGTAGGGCCGACTCGCTTCCCGGCGCGCAGGGTCGGCATGCTGGCTAATCTGTTCGAAGTGCCTCCACGGGATCGATCGACGCGGCCCGTCGCGCTGGCAAGTACGAAGCGAACAGAGCGGCAAGGAACAGGATCACACCAACGGATACGATCACCGAGAAATCCATCGCGGCAACGCCGTACAAAGTGGTACGCATGGTACGCCCAACCAGCACAGAACCTACCAGGCCAATGCCGAGTCCGATCGCGGCGAGCAGCGACGCCTCCTTCAGAATGAGCCAGATCACTTGCAGTTTGCTGGCGCCTAGCGCAATCCGCAGACCCATTTCTTGGATGCGCCGGGAAACAGCATAAAACATCAGCCCATAGATACCCACGGCCGCAAGCAGTAAGGCCACTGCCGCGAAGCTGGCAAACAACACCATCGTATATCTGTCTTCGCCGAGGGATTCTTCCTTTACTTGATCCATGGTGCGTACGTGCGCCAGAGCGATCTGCGGGTCGACGGTATGCACTGCCGCTGCGGTGCTTCTAGTCATGGCAGCCGGGTCCTCAGCGGTGCGCAAACCGATGGTGACATTCGGTGATGCCGACTGTGCGAAGGGAACGTCCACCTCGGGATCATCGTCGCGGAAATCCCCATATCTCACGTTGTGGAAGATGCCTACGATCTGCCATTCGACCTCGGGCCCGAGTTTCGACTGTCCGGGAATGATCTGTGCGATGGCTAGACGCTGCCGGAGAGGGTCCATACCTTTCAAATAGCGATTGGCAAATTCCTGGTTGACCATTGCCACACGCACACTGGAGGCAGTGTCCTGGTCATTAAATGCGCGCCCCTTGAGCACTTGTATGCCAAAGGTTTTGAAGTAGTCTGGTGAAATCGATTGAAATCCTGCGCCCGGTTGCTGCGAAATCTTTGCATATGTCACGCCGACCACTTTCACGGTCATGCCGTCGCTATGGAATCGGAGCGGCATGCCCGTAACGGTGGCAACGGCGGACACTCCCGGTATGGAACGAAGTAGGCTCAACATCTGCTGATTGTAGGTTTGCATCTGTTCGGAAGACTTGAACCGGCCCGGTGGCTGCTCCAGCCGAAAAGTGAGGACGTGATCGGTGCGTAGACCAAGATCGACACGTGTCAGATTCCAAAAACTGTGAATAGCAAGGCCCGCACCAGCCAGCAGAGACAACGCTAGTGCGAATTCACCAATGACAAGCCCGCGGCGCAATCTATGACTGTCTGTGCCAGTTCCTGCGCGTCCGCCATCCTTCAGCGACTCTCCTGGATCGGTCCGCGACGCGTACCACGCGGGTGCACAACCAAACAGAACACCGGCGAGTGTGGTTGCCGCCAGGGCCACCATCAGGACATGTGGGTCCAGTTGAAAATTCGCTTCGGAGGGCAGGATGCCGTCGGGAACAATGGTGAGAATTGCGCGGAGAAGTCCCACTCCCAGTGCGACCCCAATCGCGCCTCCGATCAGGGCAAGGACGAGGCTCTCGGTAAGAAACTGAGCGAAAATCTGTCTGCGACTTGCCCCCACAGAGCTTCGAATCGCAATTTCTTTCAGCCGCGCCGCACCTTTGGCCAACAGCAGATTCGCTATGTTGACGCAGGCGATGACCAGCACGAAGCCCACCGCGCCCAGCAGAAGCCAGAGGTTGCGAATACGTGCACGCGGAAGGAAATCATTCTTCAGCGGCTCGACCGAGGCGCCCCAACCTTTATTAGTGACCGGATATACCTCTGCGATATGACTGGTCACTGCATCCATGTCGGCTTGGGCCTGTTGCAGGGTGACGCCGGGCTTCAGACGGCCCATCGTGAGCAGCCAATGGTAGTCGTGATTGATCTCTTCTGGCCGGAAGGCCAAGGGAGCCGCCATTTCAAAAGTGAAACGGTCTGCCACACCCGGCGCCAACACTCCCACCACCATATAAGGCTGGCCGTTGATTCGAACCGGCTGGCTGAGAATCCCGCGATTCGCGCCCAGCCGATTCCACAATCGATACGTTAAAACGACCTCGTGGTCCTTGCCGGGAGTACCTTCTTCAGGAAGGAGGTCGCGCCCCATGAGGAACCGGATCCCCTGCATGTTGAACCAACCGGGAGTACAGCGCATGCCATCGATGGGCTCGGGCTGATTCTGCGTCGCCAGATTGAAGGTGGCTCCGGTAAAAGCAGCCATTTGCTGGAAAGTCTTGTTCTGTTCCCGCCAGTCGAGGAAGTCTCCAGCGGACATTCCGTTGTCGCCCCCGTTAACCTTGGACCAGACCATTACCAACTGATCTGGACGGGGATAAGGCAAAGGCGCGAGCAACACCGCATAAACCACCGTGTAGATGGCGGTTGTAGCCCCAATGCCCAGCATCAGGGTGACGATCACCGCCGCCGTCAAACCTGGATTCTTGCCCAACATGCGCAAGCTGTAACGGAGGTTCCTGAACAGCGTTCGCAAGTTCCACCCCAATCAGCAATCGAGAAGTTTCCGGTAGTCCCTCGATTCTAGGCGCTGCTCAGGTGCATTCTTGTCGCCAATTGAGGATGTAGAGGGCATGTTGAAAAGAACGGAGTTAGGATCCGAGCCTCGTTCGAGGTTCATTAGTTCCTGTCCAAAAGCACTTTCTGGCGTCCGGTCACGAACACTCTATCTCCTCAACACATTCCCTTGTCCACCACTTGGTTTTGCTCGAAAAAGACCGACCAAGGAGCGATGGTCGTACCGATGTTGGCCATGATGAGAGGCCATGGCCGTGACCAAGGGAGGTACGCGGAGAATGCTCAATGCTGCTGTCATCCCGAACTCGGCGATCATTGTCAACCAGTCCACCAACACGAGATTGAGCAGAGAGAACCACGGCCAGAAAGCACCGAAGGAATGGAAAGTAGCTCCCGCATGCCCTTTGCCAGCGTACCGAGTCGGACTGTCATCCCTTGCGCGTAATACGCGACCGGCCCTAGCAGCATGAGAAACCAGATCAGATAAAAACCGTACTGCCCTTCGGTCGCGGTATAGGTGGTTATCCCGCCGGCATCATCGTCGAGGAAATGGCGTCTTGGCCAATGTGGGCAATAGGGTGAACCGCTGGCCTGCCGTCCACACCGGCTGGATGCTGCCGTTCTCTATCGGCTCGCTCTCGAAACGGGCGCTGCAGGAGCCCGATATCACGCAGTCGCGGAGGAAGGAATTCCGTTGCGGGAGATTCCTTCGGTGATCGGTCGCCGTTTGGACCTTCCGATCTTCACCAAGACTCTCGATGGGCAGGGAATCATTTTGGCTGGTTCGTGCCGTTTGTAGCGGGTGGCGTTCCGGCATCCAGCCAATGGACTCAGAAACGGCTGGGCTGGCGGCCGAAGCAGCCCGGATTACTCGCCGCTATCGACCAACCGTTCTACTTCGCAGGCGGAGTTGCGCCTCAGACACTAAGCACGGGAAACGGAGAGTCGCGAATGACAGCGTAGGTCAAATCCCGCATGCGCCCAAGAGCGCCGGGACGGGGACTTCTGCCAATAATCAGTACGTCCGCGTCCGAGAGAAGAGCAGTCTCAAGGAGAGCCTTTTTCACTTGACCCCGAGCAACGCGCACCGCTGCGTCGGAACCAACGAGCCGCTGAAGATCGGCAATGCTTCGTAGGGCTTCCCGCATTTCCACCGACTGGAGCTTTTCTTCAAGGCCAAGTTCGACCGGCAGGGCGGAGTCTGCGGCCTGCAACGCGTGGATGATTGTGAGGTTGCCGTGAACGTCCCGAGCGAAGCCGGCAGCATAACGAAGGACTCTTTCCGAATCGGAATCGAGGCCGATGGCGCATAAGTATCCGCGGTGCTCCAGAGGCCGAGGAGCGATGGTCTCGGCGTGGTGGCTGGTCAGGACAGGGCAGTCTGCGTCGTTAACGACTTTGGCCGTGGTGGAGCCGAGCAGCATTTGCCGGAACCTGCCGGAATGCGTTGGCATGATGATGAGATCGAATCCGCCTTCTTTTGCGACGCGAGCGATCTCTGTCGCTGCGTCACCTGAGACTAGGATTCTCGGATAATCCGCGGTGGGAAAATCGGTGTTCAAAAACGAGTTAAGTCTCTCCCGGCCCATAGCCAAGTGCTCTTCTAAGAGCTCGGCCATTGGCCTTGACACGTAAAGCTCGAGGCCGGTTTGGAGGCCGTTGTAGCGGGCAGGATCGACGATATGAACCACGGAAACATCCGCTCCAAGGAGAGCCGCCGCTCTCTTGACGTAGGCGGCCATTGCCAGACAGGAAGGTGAGAAATCCACTGGGAAGAGGATATTCTTGATTGCCATTGGTGCTCCCTGAAATATCCGATTCGCGATGACTACTTGAGGCTCCACCACCCATCAGCGGGTCTTCGCAGGGCTCGGAGGCGGGCAACGAAAGTCCATCCCAAGCGATTTAACTCCCTGATCTGACTTACTCGAGCCGAGCGCGGCCACATCTAACTGAGACGGCCCGCTATGGTATTGACAATTCCTGGCCCCCAATAGAACCGGACGAAGTAGTATGTTCCCACGGCGACTACCAGCGTGGCGAGATTTAGCGCGACCAGGGCCAGGCCGCGGACGACGTGGTTCTTGTGCATTTGCTGGGTCCGCAGATATACCTCGGCCACGGCGAGATTGGGCAGGTAAAAGAAGAACGACATCACCACGTCGAAGGGCCCGGTAAATCCTTCATCGTGTCCGATGCGGTGCATCGCGATCAACCAGAAGCCGTAATCCATGCGGTAAAGCCACGATCCGATGGTGAGTGCGAACAGGCGAATGGCCCACGCGCGATGGACGTCGAAACGCCCGGCGCGTGCGTAGCGCCATGCCTGCAGCGATGCCATCAACATCAGCACACCATACAGGCCGAAACCCGCATTCATTGGCTCCCCGCCAATGGTCCCCTTGGTGAAAATGAACGCGAGCCCGCCTACTCCGGCGGCTCCGGATGCTATCACATAAACGCGCCCCATCCAGCGATGCAATGCCGGCCAACGGCTGCGCACGTAAGCAATCAGTTGGATTGGCCCGAGCATAAGTACGATGGCTCCAGTCGCAAGGTGCGCCGTCATCGCGCCCTGCGATAGCACATTTGTCTTCTCGTAGAGTCCTGGCAAGTTGTCGTTCCACTGCTCCATGCGTCCGGCGGGAATCGCGCCAAGATAAAACACCACGATGTACAGCCCGAAGCAGGCCGCGCTGACCCAGCTCGCGGCAACCAGGCCAATCGCCGACCATCGCAGGCCTTGCCATCGGCGCACGGGCGCGCTCCCGCAGGTCGTCGCGGCGGAAGTCGTAGCGCTCACTTGCTCCTCCGTTTTCAGGAAAGTTGTCGGCGCTGTCAAGCCGTTCAACTGTTGGATAGCGCCTAAATCTCAAATCTAGCATCGTTCGTACAAGTCAAAGAGTCAAAGTGTATGGGGCTGTCATCTCCGAAAGAGTCCGGCACCGATCGCTTTCGCCACCTTCTCCGGCAAATTAATGATGTTGGGAGCGACGGTATCGGCTAGGCCATCGAGTTTCAGCATCGTTAGTCCGTGGACCCCGGCCCAGGCCGTTAGGATTGCGACTTGCAAGTCTTCTTTCTTTCGCGCCGAAACGGCAAAAACGCCTGCCTGCGCGCCACGAAGAATAATGTCCCCCAAAATAGCCCTGGCGCCCATCGTGGCCGTCTCCAATAATGCGGAGCCTGCTGTTGCTGAGTGTGCCAGGGCTGACCCGAACATCAAACGGTAGCGCGCTGGATTCGCCAGCCCGAAATTGACATACACGACGCCAGTCTTGATCAATGCGGCCTTCGGGTTTTCTATCCCTGCGATAGATGACAACATCCGGTCGCGCAGTTCCTGAAAGCCCACGGCCGCGACTGCGGCCAGCAGGTCATTCTTATCCACGAAGTGGTTATATGGAGCGTTGTGGCTCACCCCGGCTTTTCGCGCCACCTCGCGCAGGGAAAAATTCCAATTCTGATCCTCGCTGAGCAGGGCCGAGCCAGCGTCAATCAGGGCGCGCCGTAAATCTCCATGATGGTAGGCGCGCTCGCAGTTGGTTGCAGTTTCCGTTTTCTTCATCAACATAACTTTCTTAGAAAAAGTCGCTGAAGCGATTGTCCACATAAATGTGGCCACTGTCAATTTTATTCTTGACACTGTCCACATTCCCATGCGATATTGACACTGTCAACTTCAGGAGTGCCTCTGAGTTGGAAAACAAATGACTGTGTCCTGGGCCCTGGAACTGACTTTGGTAGGTCTCGGTGAGTTGACGCAAATTTCAAGCCAAAAAAGTGAGGATTCTATGAAGCAGCAAGATTTTCAACGTCCTGGATTTCTGCGTCGGCTCTGCCTGCAGTTGGTTTTGCTGGGTCTCGCGATCTCCATTGCGGTGCCGTCGAGCGCCGCCCAGTCACAAAATAAACCCACATCCACTCCGCTGGACTCCGACGCCTATACCACCACCGTGGCCTACGTCGAGCAGTTCTACCCCCTGTGGTTTACTTACTATCAATTCCGGTTCGGCGCTCCGTTGGGTGCTACCAACGCCTGGGTCGCCGATAAGGAAGTCACTCCGCTTTACCATTTTTGCGTTGCCATCAACGACGATACGCTCTACACCAGCGTCTACTTCGACCTTCGTGCCGAACCCGTTGTCGTGACCATCCCGTCGACGAACCTGAAGTACACGACTCTAACGTTGGATCCTTACGGAACGACGATCGAACCCGGTCTTCCGACAACCCCGGGCGTTTACGCTTTCACCGGACCAGGATTCACGGGCACACTGCCCCTAGGCATCACGGCCGTACCCATGCCGATCAATTTCCCGAGTCTGTATATCCGCACGATCAAATATTCCCCCAGCGGCGAAAATTTGATCGCGGCCGGTCAGGCATTCCAGAAATCACTCTTGGCTCAACCGCTCAGCCAGTACTTGAGCAATCCCGATGGCGGCGCAGCCAACATTCTTCCCGAGGTTGACTTCGCCTTTCCTTTTAAACAGACAGCCGACAAATTGATCCGGAAATCCCCGATCCTGTTTCTCAAGCAGCTTCAGGCAGCGGTTGCGGCACCCAACACTCCGCCGCTCTCGCAAAGCGCGCAGGCATTGTCGAATCGCTTCAACGCCTTGTTTGGAAACGGGGATAATCAACAGGCGATGTTCAGCGCTGGCGCTCGGGACGCCCACACCATGATCGTGCAGAACTACATCACCAATACAGATCCGTCGTACTGGATCCACTACACCAACATCAGCAACTGGGGCAGCAACTTCCTTGACCGTTCCTCCATCACGGAATTTCTCCAACTGTCCAACGGGATCAGCACGGCCGCGTATTATCACACCTTCAGCGACGGCAAGGGCAACGCGCTCGATGGCAGCGACCCCGGCGGTTATGTCCTTAGCTTTTCCAAGGATCAACTTCCGCAAGCGGGGCTTTTCTGGTCGCTGACGGCGTATACTCCACACGCGATCGAATTGGTCCCCAACAACGCCAACAAGTATGTCGTTGCTAGCTACCTGCCAGAACTGCAGTACAACGCCGACGGTTCGCTTAATGTTTACCTGTCGACGCAGCAACCAGACGGCGTTCCGGCGGCCAATTGGCTGCCGATTCCGTCCGGGAAGTTCAATGTCATGCTGCGCGTCTATGGTCCGGAAGGAGACGTGGCGGATAATACTTACGTTCCGCCAGCCATTCAGAAACAGTAGCTCTGACTCGGGGCGCGCAGAACATTGCGCGCCTCATCCCTTCTCAGACCCGCATCACCAGAGAGTGCAGAGTCGCGTCTTCGCAAGATCATAGTTTTGGAGCAAATTGCCGAGGTCCACACGAAATCAGTTTTGTATTTGCCATACGTCAAGTCCCGCAGGACATAGGGCGCGACGCGGGACATGCGAACCATCACGGCACTGCAGTTGAGATCGTGCTCGGTCACGTTGTAGAGGTCGGGAGCGGCGACGAGCAATTCCGCGCGGTCATCGAAGCCGATCCGAACCATAAGCGAACCCGGTTCAGACCAACCATGAGTGCGCACGTCATGAGTTTTCCTCGGACCCGGAGTGGAACAAGACCACAAACCGCGCCCCGTGAATCCTGGCATCTGCCCGGGTCACGCCATCCAACTTGGTCTTTGCCCAAAGGCCGGTTCTCTGCTTAGACCGCAAATAGCTCAATTTGCTCGATCGCGACTGATGCCGTAGCCAGGCCCAAAAAGAGATGGTTTCAAGTCGACGCCAAGCTGTTCTTGCAGCCGCCTCCGATCTTGGTTTACCGCTTCATTCCACCTTCCCGGCAATCAATCGAAACGCTCTCTCGGCCATCCCGATTGCGCCGCCGTAAGTGTGAGCCACTTGCTTGGCGATCGCCGTGGCCACGGCAGCTTCCAAGGGTGTGGCGCTGACCGAAATCCAGGCTTGGGAATGTCCGGGGCTGGTCCGGAGCAGGACAGAAGGCTCATGGCCATTGGCTCGCATGCGAGGCAAAACCTCTGCCGTGGAGCGATCCAGATCGAGGAGAAATATAGCCGGCGTTGCCATACTCGGCGAAGGGGAGAAGATAGACGTCAAAGCCCTGAAGGTTGCGTGCGCGCAAGAAGCGCAATACCGATCCCCGCAGCAACTGACCAACATCCCGCACTCGTTCGCCGGGACAAGGCCTTCGTGTGCGGCCATGAATCAAGCGAATGACATAGAACTCACTCGGCACGGCCGCGAGCTGGCGGCGGACTGCGTGCAACGTAAGGAAGAATCCGCGATCAAACACGACCCGAGAATGCAGCCAAAGTACCCCGAGCCCACAATGATTTTTCAGCAATGCTAACAGCCCCCCTTAGCTCCGTGTCTCAGTCTAAGGGTTGACTCCATAGCCGCTTTATCCTCTGCTTGCTTGATGTAGAGGCGAGGTGGGCGAAACTACGAATAACATCGCGATAAGATGTTAGCCAAGGTTAAGGTCAGTCCAGCATGAAATGGCTCTGCTTCTTCGTGCACGTCGTCGCTGCGTCGTCCCTTCTAGCTTTGGCGGCGTCTGGATTTGGACAAGACCCCGCTGACTCATCTCCGCAGCCCCAATCGACGGTCCACCCGGAGCAGCGCAGGCACGTACCAGTGTTCGGAAACGCAGAGGAGTTTGCATTATCAGGGGACGTCGAGTATTACGCTCCCCTCGATGGATTCAACCGCCAGAACCGTGATATCGATCTTCAAGCGGCCACGATCGCTGTTGCGGCTCATATGCGGCACGGATGGGAGTTCCAGTTTAATGGCTTGGTGCTACGGGCTAACGGCCACCGCACGCCGCCGAGTGGTGTTTCCGAGCCGCAGATTCCGAGCAGTGCTCAAGCCTTGGGCGGGGGGCCATTGGCGCGTTGGAATTTTCTGCAGCTGAGCCGTTTCCGTCCTTTTGTGGATGCGGGGGCAGACTTCGTTCTTTTCGATCGGCCGTGGCCGACCTACGGCACCATCAATAATTTCTTTCTCCGCGCTGGCGGCGGGGTCAGTGTCCGAATCAGCCATTCGTACTGGATCGAATCGACGTTTTACCGGGCACACGTCTCCAACGGAGAATGTTTCTGCCAGGGCAACCCCGCCTGGAACGGCACAGGACTTTCGCTCGGTCTGCGCCGCTCGTTCAGCCATGAACCCGAAAACTCGAACAAGCCCGGAAGATGGCCGTTCCGCAATGCCGATGAGAACGCATGGATCTCTGGTGTCGAAGACTACACCCCATCTCCCGGATTGAATCGCCAAAACGGCAAGGTCGAAGACGACATGCGTCAGTTGAGGATTAGCCGTGCATGGCACTTCCCCAACCACTTAGAACTTCAGCTCGGGGGCATGGTGCAGTCGACAAACACTACTCTTGGGTTCGGTCCCATACTACGGTGGAACTTTCTGCAACGCGAGCGCTGGCGTCTATTTTCAGACGGCGGCGTGGATTTCCTCCAGACCGGAAGCACAGCCTACATCAACCCCGGGAAAGACGACGGTTATAACTTCTTCCCACGTGTACGCGCTGGAGTGAGCTTCCGCCTATACCCGTCCTATTGGCTGGAAACAACCTTGGGATGGGCACACGTTACGTCCGGTTTCGGAGGCAGCAGCCAACTCCTGCCATGGAGCGGCCAAGGAGCCACCGTCAGTCTCCGGCATACCTTTCGCGGCTTTCGTCACTTCTAATTGTTGCCGGTACCTCTAGAAATTCCAAGAGCCCTGTTTGCGACAGCAGTTGCGGCTGCCTCGTCCGATTCATTCTGGGTGCTCGTCTGATGGCGGACTGCGTTTCTTGCGCATAGACTCGCCGCCATCTCGATGCGGTGAGCGTGTGGTGGACCAAGCGGTCGAGGATGCCGTCGGCGATAGTGGGACCGGCCGCCGATCTGTCGGTGCCAACGCGAGACCGGCAACTGGGAAGTGAGATGGTGGAACGCGCCTGATAGCGATCTCCGCAGATCTCCCAGATTTCGCGTTGCTCTGTTTCGCTCAGCGGCGCCATGGCCCAACTCATCGATGACCAGAACATCGCGGAGATAGAGTGCCGAGTAACCATCGCGGCAACGCTTTCCGCGCCAGCGCCGAAGCTAGAGCGGTGCCAGTCTGCCTTCCATGTTGCCCATTGTCCGGGCAATCGCCGGTTCCTTCCGACTTTCCGAAGATCGATTCCATCACCACGGCAGCGGGCCGTCCTCGTTCGAAAATGTGCCCGTAGGACCGTTGGCGTCGAGCAGCGCCAGGCGCACCGGCTGCCGTGCCGCCTGTTGGACAGTGCGTGTGCCTTCGAAGTTGTTTAGGTCGGTTGCGGTGAAGCCCGGGCACGCAGCGTTGACTTTGATGCCGTCGGATTCGAGGTCCGAGGCGAAAGCGATGGTGAGCGCATTGAGTGCCGTCTTCGACCAAGAGTAGGTGCCGAACATCGAGCGGCGCGGGTTTGTTGGATTCGAGTTCAAAGTCAGCGAACCGGTGGAGCTCGATACGTTGACGATTCGTGCTGCCGGCGCTTTACGAAGCAGCGGCAGCATCGCCTGCGTGACCGCGATCACGCCGAACACGTTCGTCTCGAAGACCGCGCGCACCGCGTCGAGCGACGCTACTGTCGGGCGGCCTGACTTCACGATCTCCTCCAGCGACGTGCCCGGCTTCCCGGTATGGGAGATCGCTGCATTGTTCACGAGCACATCGAGGCGGCCGAACTCGTTGCGGATGCGCTTGGCCGCGACGGCGATGGAGGCGTGATTCGTAACGTCAAGCGCGAGAGCGTGGGCATACATTCCCACGCTCTTCGCCGCCGTTTTCCCATGGCCGAGGTTGCGCGACCCGACGAGCACGGTGAAGCCGTGCGCAGCGAGATCCTTCGCGATTTGAAGACCGATTCCTTTGTTCGCCCCGGTGATCAGAGCGACCGGTTTGTCTTGCATGACAACCTCCTTTATTAAAGTAGGCAGTCTCCTGCTCAGGATGCGACTGTGGCCACGATCTCGGGATACCGCATTCGCTCGAGATCTGCAATCAGGCCGGGTCCCGTCGGGTTCCACCCTAGT
>JASHRE010000018.1 GCA_030037515.1 Candidatus Sulfotelmatobacter sp. | reverse complement strand
AATTCCCCGAGCTCTCTGAGTCCCTGTGCTCTCCGGAAACTTTTATGCCGTCAGGCAGCGAGGACCAGTTGCATTCGGTGCTTCCACGCTTTGCGCTCGAGAGCGGCAAGTTCGTGTTGCTGACTCCGATGATTAAATTCTTCGCTGCCCCGATCCAGCCAGATCTGTCTTTGGGTGAGTAGTCGCTAATAGAGAGGCCAAATAGCGGGCCATTGCTTTGACGGCTTTCAGTCCTCCCAACTTGGCTCGTAAATAATCGGTTGCGGGTCCCTATTCAGCTTTGACTGCGCACCAGCGATTGGGCGGCAGTGCCGCCATAAAGCGCCGCGCTTGCTCGCTTGCTGGTCGCATTTTGCCATTTGCTGCTGGTAAAAATCGTAGGCGTCCACGGATTGCTGCCGTTCGAACAGAAGACCCTCTTTCCAGTTCCCCTGCAAACTTTGTCTGATCTCCTCTTCGCTGGCCTGACAACCTGGATCGCGCAAACCAGCCAGGACTTTCGCATCTCGCTCGCCCGCCAGCAGGGGCGCGGATGATGGCGTGCCCACCTATCCCGCCGAGGTCGCTCAGGGCAATGTGCAGCTGCACATTCATTTTGGATGAGGGCCTTCTGCCCCGCTGGATACATCGTCCGGCGTCGCGGACGTACTGACTTCGTAACCACCACAAGGTCGGTGCCGCCAGGATTTTCGGCGGGGGCAAAAAAAAGGGAACAACAGACCCTAGGTGAGCAGCTTCCGCCCGAGTGGTCACGGCAACGAAACAAGTTTCCGGCACTTATGGAGGGGCGTTCAACTCTGTGGAAAGAGGCAAACATTACGGCACAAGCAGCAGCTTGCCCGCCAAATGTCGTGCTTCCAAATCGCGATGCGCTTGAGCGGCCTCGGCCAACAAATACTTCCTGGCAATCTGCACTTTCAAGTTTCTGGCAGCGATCATGCCAAATATTGCCCTGGTGCGCGCGATCAACTCCTCGCGCGTGGCCGTGAAATGCGCCAGCGTGGTGCGGGCCATGTAGAGCGAACCTTTTTCCGATAACCTCGCCGGATCTACCGGAGGAACCGGCCCGCTTGACGTGCCATACAACACGAGCATGCCGCGCATGCGCATGACGTTTAGATTTTTTTCAAAGGTCGCCTTGCCGACTCCGTCGTAGACAACGTCGACTCCCGTGCCTCCGGTCAGGCGTTTCACTTCCGACTCAAAATCTTGCTGCGTGAAAATGATGACTTCATCTGCACCCGCTTCCCGTGCCAACTCGCCCTTTTCTTCACTCGAAACTGTGCCAATGACGCGAGCGCCGACGGCGTGCGCGAGCTGCACCACGAGCAATCCCACCCCACCAGCAGCCGCGTGGACCAGCGCCGTCTCGCCCGCTTTCAGCTTGTGCGCGTCATTGACCAGATAGTGTGCAGTCAAGCCTTGCATCATGGCCGCTGCCGCTTGATCGTCGGAGACCGAGTCGGGGACCGGCACCAAATGCTCTTCTGGCGACGAGACATATTCCGCGTAGGATCCCAGAGCTCCACTCCAGGCAACGCGGTCCCCAACCTTTACCAGCTTGGTTTGCGAGCCCGCCGCCGTCACCGTCCCTGCTCCTTCCTGCCCAGGAATGAAAGGCAGCGGTGTTCTCAAGCTGCCGTCGCGAAACTGCCGGTCAATCGAATTCACTCCCGCGACTGCGACCTTCACCACCGCTTCATTGGGCTTCGGCTGCGGGACCGGCACTTCCACCAGTTCCATCACTTCCGGACCACCTGTTCGTGTTACGCGAACTGCTTTCATAGATGTTCTCAGAAGTAACACCGCCTTCAACGGCGGCTGTCCGGCAGGCATGCTCGCCCGCCGCAGTGGGAGCCGATAACCTTCAGACCGGTGCCGCTAGGACTCGGGCGCTGCTACGTCATCAGCAGCAACTTTCCGCTTGTCTTCCTTGCTTCCAGATCGCGATGGGCGCGCTGTGCTTCGGGCAACGGATACGTGTGTTCGATGCGCAACTTCAGTTTTCCGGACGCGATCATGCCGAAAACCGCCTCCGCCCGCATGAGCAATTCATCTCGAGCCGCCGTGTAGTGAGCAAGCATGGGACGCGTCACGAACAGCGAGCCTTTGGTCGAGAGCGTGATCAGATCGAACGGAGGAACCGGACCGCTCGATCCTCCGTAAAGAATCATGTATCCGCGCGGTCGTAATACGTTCAAGCCTTTTTCGAATGTCGTTTTACCCACGGAGTCATAAACAACGTCCACGCCGTTGCCGCCGGTCAGACGTTTCGTTTCTTCCTCGAAATCCTGCTGTGCGTACAGAATGATGTCGTCCGCGCCCGCTTCGCGAGCCAACTTGGCTTTCTCTTCCGTCGAAACGGTAGCAATGACGCACGCCCCGATGTTGTGCGCCATCTGCGTCAGCAACAGTCCCACACCGCCAGCGGCCGCGTGCACCAGAACCGTTTCGCCCTTTTTCAGCGGGTACGCGCTGTGCGATAAATAATGGGCGGTCATGCCCTGCAACATTGCCGCCGCGCCCTGCTGATCGGTAACGCCCCCAGGAATAGGAACAAGCCGCTCCACAGGAACGGCCGCGTATTCTGCGTAAGATCCGAGTGAACCTGCCCAAGCTACGCGATCGCCATTTCTGACTGTGGTGACGCCGGGGCCGACCGCATTGACCACGCCCGCACCTTCCTGCCCGGGGACATAGGGCAGTACAACCTTGTATCTTCCTTCCCGCTGATAGACGTCAATAAAATTTACTCCAGAAGCACTAAGCTTGATGACGGCTTCATTCGCTTTTGGCTCCGGAGCCGACAAATCCTCAACAAATTCCAGCACTTCGGGGCCGCCGGTTTTTCGTACTTGAATCGCTCTCATAGCAGTCTCGCTTCACAGCCTGAATTCTCGACCTCCGCCCCAGATGGAGATTTTACACGTGCGGGTTCGCCTGCAGATCCGCTATCGAACCGGTGCGGCTGCTGCAAATTACGCTCTCGTCGACCGGGAGGGTCTAGCAAAACGCCAGGGTTTCCCATCAAATCTTCTCCAGAAAAGCCGCAAAAAAAC
>JASHRE010000199.1 GCA_030037515.1 Candidatus Sulfotelmatobacter sp. | reverse complement strand
ATTCAACAATAAGGAGCTACCGGCACCGGCGCCGGGCGCGATGTGTTACATGATGTCGCGGGCAGGCTATCTTAATGACACCCTTGGGCACCACGTACCTCATCTGATGTTCTACCTTCCACTGACAGACAAATCCTCCTGGGGTGCGGACCTGCCCGACTCGCCGGTCACGCTGAATCCGCAGTTTCGAGACGGTCCGGAACCCATCACCGAGTTCGTGATTCCGGTTAGCAAGTGGTCGGATGGAACGGCTGCACCGGCCATGTAGGAATGTCGCAGTGAGAAAGAGGGCGACAGCGATTTCACTCCCCAGCCGGCGGTGGAGATCAGGAGATCAATTGGAAAAGAGGGTTCAATCATCATAGGTCTCGAAGGTGTACTGGAATCCGTATCGAAGGGGAAAATCGATGAACCGAAAGACGGTTAGAACAATCACGTCAGGAACTTTCGCGTTGATTGCTGTACCATGCGCGGCGCGGCCGGGACGCGCAGCAGACGCCAAAACTTCGTATAGCAGCATGGCTCGGCTGGAGCAATGCGTGATGGACCGCGACGCGGAGATCGCTCTGGCCCCGAAGCCCAGCCCGAGACTCAATTCCCCATTACGCAATGGTTCTGGTCTTAGGGCGTCCGGGGTACGAGACTGGGATCGAAGGTAAGAAGGGCTTTGTCTGCATCGCAGAACGCGCATGGACAGGCCCATTCGAAACACTCCCGAGTTTTGGATCTCTGAGAATCGCGGCCCGCTCTACTTGAATCCGCCGGCTGCTCTGAGAACCCCGGATGATGAAGTCACTTCAAGACATCCACACCGGCAAGAACGCGGGGTAGTGGGGAACGTTGATCCCACCGAAACGGCGAAACATGCAGATCTCTGATCGTCGGATTTTGAAACTTTTGGCGGTTTTTGTGGTGGCGGCATGCGCCGTCATCCAAGGCCAGTCAGCGCCAGGGCAGCGCATCGATCCAGGGCTAGCAACGTTGGGAGGGGGGTTCGTCTCCGGCACTGCCCAGGCAAACGGAACAACTCTCCACTATGTCCGCGGCGGGACTGGCCCGGCGGTCATTCTGCTGCACGGCTTCCCCGAAGACTGGTACGCGTATCACCGTGTTATGCCGCTGTTGGCGAAGCATTTTACGGTGGTGGCAGTTGATCTGCGCGGTATAGGCGGTTCCGCCGCGACTCCGGGTGGTTACGACGCTGCGAATATGGCAGAAGACGTTCACCAACTGGCGGAACACCTGCATTTAGAACACGTGTATGTCGTTGGGCACGATATTGGTGGAATGGTGGCCTATGCTTTCGTCCGCCGGTATCCGGAAACCAGCCGCGGAGTAATGTTGCTCGACGCCCCGGTCCCGGGTCTTGGGCCGTGGGATGCAGTGAAGGCTAATCCCATCACTTGGCATATCCATTTTCAGCAGACGCCGGACCTGCCTGAGAAGCTTATCGCCGGGCGGGAGGCTATTTACTTCCGCCATTTTCTGGACAGCGGCACCTTTAGTGACGCCGATGTCGCCCGCTATGCCCAGGCTTATGCCGCGCCTGAACATCTGCGCGCGTTGATGGAGATATACCGGGCTTTTCCAGCGAATGAGAAATTCAATGCAGCGCAACGCAGCGCGATCAGCCTGCCTCTCGTGCTGGCTCCCGGAGAGAACTCGCCTTTCGAGAAGCTTATGCCGGGCTTTGCCGAGGCATTACGGGATCATGGCTTTGCGAACGTCAAGATTGAAGTCATCAAGAATAGCGTGCATTACGTTGCAGATGAGCAGCCCGAGGCCGTGGCTCAACTCATCGAGCGGTACGCCTCGTTATGACTGAGGATGGTCTGAGCGCTATGTCTAGGCCCGCAAAGAATTTGAACATGCGACTTTTCTCGAATGAAGTAACAGGAATGGAACTGGTCATGCGCATGAAATCAGTCGGGATACTTGCTCTTTGCGGTTTTCTTCTTTTTGGTCCTGGGCTGGTGGCGGAGAAGCGCGATGCATGGCTGGTTACCTGTGCCGCCAGTCCCCAATCAGCCGACGCTGATGTGAGCGAACCCTTATTAAACATCGAAAACCAGACGGAGCGAGAACGCGTGCGGGGGTCGGTTGGAGGACCACAGATTCGGCTGCGGCTTTCCAACGAATTCGGCTCCGCTCCGCCGCTTATCGGTTCCGTCACAGTGGCGCTGCCGAATGGGCCGGCAGGTATTCAATCTGCTTCTGTCCGCACCGTTGCGTTTGACAGTCGCAACTCGGTGAGCATTTCCGCGGGCGCGCCCATTTTTATTGACGCCATTGACTTTCCCGTCACCCAGGATACCGAGATCAGCATCAGCCTCTACTTTCCAAAGCGTGTTAGTTCCGTAACATGGCACACCTTTGCTCTCAAGCACGCTGTCGTTTCGACTCCGGGCGATCACACCCGCGACGAGAACATTCAAGGCGGCGCAGATTCTGAAGGCAGCCTTGCGGTCAGTGCTGTGCTCATTCCTGCTCAGCCATGGCAGCGCCTGATCGCAGCCTTCGGTGATTCCGTTGTCGACGGCAATGGCTCAACCGTTGATGCGGACCGGAACTGGCCGAGTTATCTGGTTCGCCGCCTGCAAAAGACAAGCGCGGACTCGAAACTGGCGGTGGTGAACGAGGGCGTCGGCGGAAATCGCCTGCTCAGCAATGGCCGACTGGCATTCAGGGGGGACAACGCACTGGCACGCTTTGATCGCGATGTGCTGAGTCTGCCGGGAGTAACCCATATCGTTGTGAATGAGGGCCTGAACGATATCGGATTTCCTGGGGCCAGATTGGGAGAGATATCGCTGGCAGATCCAGCCGAGGCGCGCACCGCCGAGGACGTGATCGATGCATACCGGCAGCTGATTGCACGCGCTCATGTACGTGGCATCAAGGCGATCGGTTGCACGCTGATTCCATTTGAGGGAGCTAACATTACGATTCCCGGATACTGCTCGGATGCAAAGGAAGCCGTTCGACAGAAGGTCAACCAATGGATACGGTCCAGCGGTGCCTTTGACGGCGTGATCGACTTCGACAAGGTATTGCGTGACCCGGATCATCCGAGCGGGATTGCGTCGCGCTTTGCCTGGAAGGATCATCTCCATCCGAACGATCCCGGGTATCAGGCGGTTGCGGACGCGATCGACCTTTCACTATTTAGATAACGCGCGGGCGGCGCGGATAACTCACAAAAACGAACCCACTGAGGACGACAGCCAATGACAAGGGCAGACAAAGTGAATCTGGCTTGAAAGGTATTCATGACAAAAGGAATCTTCGGCTGCTCGGCGTTCGCCGATCAGGTCGGGAGCCATACTTTAAATCTGCATCGGGAGGATTCAAGGAGAAAAACCGCATGAAGCGAAACACACTCAAGATGATCGCATTGGCACTGTTTGCGCCAGCACTTGCGCTGGGCACAGCTCGGCACGCGCAGGCACAGCACGCCAACAGCCCGTATCCCACCAGCATGGCCCCAATCGATCAGTACCTGATGGCGGACCGAAACACGGAAATCGCCCTGGCACGGTCCGCTGCTCCGCCGTCCATTGGCAAGGACGCCACAGTTATGGTCCTCGGAAGGAATGGCTATGAAACTGCAGTCAAAGGCACGAACGGTTTTGTCTGCAACGTAGACCGCTCGTGGATGGACCAATTCGAAAACAGTCCCGAGTTTTGGAGCCCTAAGAGGCTCGGTCCGGTTTGCTACAACCCGCAGGCTGCCAGGACGTTGCTTCCGATCCTTTTGATCAGGACAAAATTGGCATTGGTTGGCGAATCGAAAGCTGAAATGAAGGAGGGCATGAAGGCCGCGATCGAGAAAGGAGAACTGCCGGCTCTCGAGCCTGGCGCGATGGCCTATATGCTGTCGAAGCAAGGGTTCCTTAACAGCAAATGCGGGAACTGCGCTCCCCATCTCATGTTTTACGTTGCCGTGAAAAACGCTCAC
>JASHRE010000198.1 GCA_030037515.1 Candidatus Sulfotelmatobacter sp. | reverse complement strand
ATTCGCTCGCATTCGCTGTGCTCGCACCGGAGGCGCAGTTCGGAGACACGTGGGACATGGAAGAACCGCAGGCTAGAGTGGTCGCTGCTGCGAATAAGACTGAGAAGAAGGAAATCTGAGGCCGAGTTTTCTCCTGACAGATCTTCCTGACGGAGTGGAAATCCGTCGGCACTGCGGACACGTGAGTTTCGCCGTATTCGATATCGTTCCGCAAGCGGGCGGACCGCTGCGGCGATTACATTGCAGGTTGCTCCACCTAGATTTCCACACGCCAGCGCGACACAAAGCAAATCTAACGCCCAAACCTTCTCCTGGCAGACGTGTTTCCGGAGTAGGAATCCGGCTGAACAGGAACGGTTGCCTTCGACAATTATAGTTCGGTTTCCGCTTACGGAATCGCTTTCGACGAAGGCCGTCCTGCAGGCTTGTAGTCCTTGGGATAGACGACGAGATGGCGGCGCATGCCCTCGCCTTCGCTTTCGGTGAAAAGATCGGCTGCATCGCGTAGCGCGAGGTGAACAATGCGGCGCTCACGCGACGACATGGGAGTGAAGTGATAGGGCGATCCGGTCTGACGAACTTTTTCTGCAGCGACATTCGCCGCCATGCGCAATTCCTGGATGCGCACGGAACGATGATTCTGGCAATCAAAAGAAACTTTCTCGTGCTCGCCCGAAGGCAGGCGCAACATTTCGAGCGCGAGCAATTCGAGCGCGCGCAGAAGTTCTCCGCCGCGATCGAGCAGAAGAGAGGAATCGGGACCGGCGAGGTCGACGAGAATCTCGGGCTTCTCCCAATCGCGGTCTTCGGGAATTGGTGGATCGACCACGATCCGGTACTTGAGGCGAAGTCCGCCAAGCGTGACCACGGTCTGGAGAAATTCGTTGATCTTGTTGGCGGCAGCGAGTTTGTCGGGTATGGGCATGAAATTCAGCTCTTGGTTATCAGCCGTCAGCCTTCGACGACCAAGAATCTCCGGAACTGGGTTCTCTCTTTTAATCGGACGCGCGCAGGGCTAAAGCCCGGAATTCTAGCGCTTCCATACGTGGCGCTAAAGCGCCAGTCTTTCCTCTAAAAGCCTAAAGCTCGAGCGGTATTAAATCCGCATTCGTGTTCGGCCGAGAGCTGAAAGCTGACAGCTACTTATCCTTCTTCCTGGCACGCTTCGCCATGATCTCGCGCATTTCCTTGCCGAGCTTAGTGCGATTCATAACCGCCTGCTGCGCGATGCTAATCAAGTTGACCACCGCATAATACAGATTCAGACCGGCGGCGAGCCGGAAGAAGATGAAGCCCATCATCAGCGGCATCATGACGTTCATCATGCGCTGCTGCGCTGGATCCATGCCCGCCTGCGGCGTCATGCGCTGCGTAAGTAGACTGCTGATGACCATCAGAATCGGCAAAACTAAATAGGGATCCGCCGCCGACAAGTCGTGAATCCAGAGCCAATGCGCGTGCCGCAGATCGATGGCCGTGTCGAGCATGCGGTAATAGGCGTAGATGAAAGGAAGCTGGATGATCAGCGGCAAACATCCGCCGACAGGATTCACGCCCTCTTTCTTATAGAGCGCGCTGATCTCCTCATTCATCGCGGCTTTTCGCGGATCACGCAGGCTGTACTTCTTGTACTTGTCCTGAATCTGCTTGATCTGTGGCGCGACGCGCTGCATTTTCAGCATCGACTTCATCTGCGAGATGCGCAGCGGCAGTAGAGCCAGCGTGATGATGATCGTCTGTACGACGATTGCCCATCCCCAGTTGGGCACCATGTGGGAGTATGTCCAGCGCAGCCAGACAAACAGTGGCTTGGCTAGAACGCCCCACCAACCGAAGTCGACCACCCCGGACAGATCGTTCTCGGCGAGACCGGGTACAGGAACTTTCTCGAGGATTCGCAGCTCTTTCGGCCCGGCGAACAGGCGCACACTTGTCGGGCCGTGCAGATTGCCGACCGCCGCGCCGAGCACGTCAACCTTGATCTTCTCCGAATCGCGCTTACCCGGATCACGTGGAACTTCGATCGCATTGCGCAGCGTGACCAATGTCGCTGTGGCCGGATCGTCGGGGATGAAAAGCGCCGCGAAATATTGATCGTTTGGACCAGCCCAGTGGAAGGGACCGGGGATCGTCGCGCCACCGCTGATCTTCTTGATCGGCACTCGCTCGATGTTCTTGTTGTACTGATAATCAATCAGCCCTTTCACATAGAACGGGGGACTGGTTTGATCACCAAAGCCGGCGGGCCAAGCTGGAAGCGCCGCCAGCGCCTGTCCTTTGTATGTGACCGCCGTCTCAATGCCCACCACGTACGACTCATCGAAATGAAAAGTTTTCCGCACCGCGAGATCGTGATCGGCGTACTCGAAGGTGACCGTCGTCGGCGAGGTTTGTTCCCCTTCGACGGACGGGACGTAGAGTGCCGAATTCAGCCGGTTGCGCAAGCCTTCGTCATAAGTCCAGAGCGAAAGCGGAAATCCGTAAAGCTTGGCGGCATCCTGGTTTAGGAGATCGAGCGGGCCGTTCTGTGCGTCGTTGTCGAATTTTTTCAGAATCCAGGATTTTACCTGGGCGCCTCTGTTCGTGAACGTAATCCGATATAGATCGCTCTCGATGACGGTTTCGCTCTCGCTCGAAGCCTGCTTGGTCGCGCCGGTTAGCGCGGCCATTGTCGGCGCAGCGGGTTCGGAAGGTGCCGGCGGAGCTTGCTCGGGCTGGGTTTCTGTCTGGCTGTGTTGCTGTGCAGTAGGCGGCTGCGGCAAGTATTTCTTGAGCAGCGGCTCAAACAAAATCATGGCTACAAACGTGACCAGAAAGATCAGCAGGAGCCGCCGCTCGCTGCCGGGCTCGTGTTGAGGATTTTGGTATTCGGCCAATCGATTAATTCCTTAGAGTCTGTGGTGGCACGCGTGCGCCGCCTGTTCTTCGGCCCAGGCCTTCGGATCGCGCGGCACCGGATCGCAACCGCCCTTCGCAAACGGATGACAACGCAACAATCGCCATATGGCCATCAGTCCACCATGAAAGACTCCGAAGCTGTCTATTGCTTCTATTGCATATTCCGAACATGTCGGCACGTAGCGGCATGCTGGCGGGAACATGGGCGAGATGGCCCACTTGTATCCCCGCAACATCTGCACTGCGACGTCTCTGGCAGTCTGGCGCATCTCTTCTTATCTTATTTTCTCGCTTCCGGCGCGCCCGTGTCGGCTCTGCGGCCCAACTCGGTCCCACTCCCAAACTTCTGTTCAATCACTGTAAAAGCGCGCTGGACTTCGTCCAGCAACGTCCTGAAATCGATCTTCAACGTCGACTTTTTCGGATTGATGACAACATCGACATTCGGAGCCGCCATCAGGCGCGAAAGACGTACGGCCTCCCGCAAGCGGCGCTTCATGCGATTGCGCTCAACTGCACCGCCCAGAGCACGGCCCACAGTGAATCCGACGCGCAGCCCCGAGACAGACGTGTTCGAGCCGGCGCGAGTCGACTGAGCCGCGCCGCGCGGCAGGTAAAACACCGTCAGGCTCCCGGAGAAATGCCGGCGGCCCTGCTTGTAAACGCGTTCGAAATCGGAGTGGCGCAATAGGCGGGC
>JASHRE010000197.1 GCA_030037515.1 Candidatus Sulfotelmatobacter sp. | reverse complement strand
CGATTCGCCAGGAGCCCGCGGCATCTCCCGCCCACGGCTGAAGGATACGATGCCCGTTGCCGTACAGATGAAAAATGCGCAAAATCATGAAAGAAACAGTCAAAAGCGCGCCTAGGGCGAGTACTGATTGCCTCCAATTGGGGGGTGTCAGTAGAGCGCCAAAGGCATAGCCCGCGGCCATGACTCCCATCCATGGGATGAGAGGGAAAGCGATGAGAAATATGTTTCTGCCGGGAAGAATCCAGACAAAGCCGTGGCCATGGAGCAAAAGCCAGAAGCCGGCGAGTTTGCCGAAGGATTTGGCATCGATCCAGTCGAGCAGGTTATGAACCACGATCATGCCCACGCCCCAGATCGCGATCCAGCGCAGCGGCAGACGTACGATCATGGCCATGGCCACCATGGACCATCCCAAGGCCCACAGCACTTCCCCAAACCAGATGTGAAGAAGAAAAGTCCAAGCATAGGAGACGGCGGTCAAACTCAGAAACGCTAGCCAAAGGCCGCGCGTCCAATAAAACCGCGAGATTTCGCGCAGGGATTTCCCGCGCGCCAACGACAAATATCCTCCCGTGCCGGCAAGAAGGAAAAAGACAGGGGCGCAGAAATGAGTGATGAAGCGGGTCAAGAACAGCGGACCGGAGGTGTGGGCCAGATCTTCGGGAGAGAATCCGCGAGCAGAGAAATAGTCGCGGACATGGTCGAGCGCCATCACGACCATGACGATTCCGCGCAAGACGTCGACGCAATCCAGGCGCGAGGCGTGGAGCCTGATTTCCTCCACGCGCAAAACGTTCCGCGCAAGGGACCAAGTTGGGCCGCAGACCTCAGTTCTCACGAAACCCTCATTCGCCCCTTGCTTTGTACCAAACTAACATGGCAGGTGACGTGTTTTGGAGGGGGTTTCCGTGGCACACTGGTTACGAAGGTGAACGGCCTGGAACGGTTGCGGTGGCTTCTCTATGACGCGTGAAATGCAAAACTTCGATTCGCAACAACCTGGGGTAACGCCGCCGACTCCGGCGGTATCTTCGCCACAGGCCCCGCCGCAACGATCGATTTGGTATCGCATCTTCGTCGGGCCACGCGGCGTTCGCGCCGGCTGGAAGGTGCTGATTTTCTTTTTGCTGGTTGCCCTGATCGCGGTCGGCCTGCATCCGTTGAACAAGCTGCACGCGAAGATCGATCCCAAAGTTCCCATGTCGGCGGGGCCGGTTCTTTTCGATGAATTTACTGGAGCGCTGGCGGTCGTGATCGCGACGGCGATCGCGGCGAAATGGGTCGATCGCAAGCCGTGGGGCTACTTTGGCATGCCGCTCGGCAACGCGTTCGGCTCAAATTTCTGGATTGGAGCGGCGATCGGGGTGGGTACGCTGGCCTTGCAGTTGGAGATCATGCACCTGGCAGGGGGGGTTGATTTTGGCTCGGTTGAGTTGCATGGAGGGGCGATCCTGAAATACGGCGCGATTTGGGCGCTGATGTTTTTCTTCACCGGAGTCACGGAGGAAGGCGTGTTGCGCGGATATGTGCAGCGCGTCACGACGGATGGATTGAGCCGGCTGCCGGGGAGCTGGAGCTTCTGGGTTTCGGCAGTGTTTTTTTCCCTGATGTTCGGGGCCGGGCATTTGGGAAATCCCGGCGAAAACAAGTTTGGAATCTTCATGGTTTTCATCGACGGCATAACCATGTGCTTCAGCCTGTGGCGCACGGGAGATTTGTGGTTCGCGATCGGCAATCATGCGGCCTGGGATTGGGGACAATCGTTTTTGTTCGGAACACCCGACAGTGGCGTTTTTTTCCAGCATCCGCTGATGCATGCGTCGTTTCATGGACCGTTGCTGCTTACGGGAGGGACGGATGGGCCGGAGGGCAGCGTGCTGGTTGTGCTGTCGGAGGCACTTATCGCTTTGCTGGTTGCGGTGATCTATCGGCGTAGAAAATTTCCATTGATCAACGACGCCGGCGCCGCCTGACAAACCCGCGGTCGAGCTTTGCTCGACCGGATGGCTGAGGGCATCTCCACCCCAGCACGCCAATAAACCGGGCGCGCCGGGCCGCGGCGGCTGTCCCTACTAAAGAATTGGTGCTTGCTTGGCTCGCGGCACGGACGGTCACCGCCATTCGGCGCGCCGCATGGGGGCAGCCGGCTGAGGGCGAACCCCGGCATGGGGACAAAGTCAAGATCCTCACCCTGCGAAAACCGCTTAGTCCGGGCGGGTACCCCGTCGACGGCCCGTGTGGGCCGTTGGCACAGCCGAGGGCCGCCGGCCCTGCCTGTGTCAAGGCCGGGGCAGCTCGACGCGGTCGCGAGTGCGGGTGTATTGAATGCCTCCCATGCGGCCGATGAGGTCGAGAGAGTTGCGATCGACGCGTTCATCTTTGAGATGCGCGTCGTCGATGTGAATGGCGACGATCTCGCCGATGACGAGCGCTCCGCCAGCGGGAGCGGAAGAAAACTCCAGAATCTGATACAGCTTGCATTCGAAACTCACGGGGGATTCGCCGACGCGCGGCGGACGCACGACCTTTGACGGAGCCGGCGTCAGCTTGGCCAGTTCAAATTCGTTGACGGTCGCGCCGTATTCGCCGCTGGTCAAGTTCATGGGCTCGAGCAGATCGTATGTCACCACTCCGATGACGAATTCTTTCGTCTCGCGGATGTTGCGCAGCGTGTCTTTCGCTTCGCCGTTGGAGGCCGTGCTTGGCTCTTGCGGTGCGCGCAGGGACGGGGAAAAGGCTAGCAGCGGAGGCTTGGCAGAAACGCAGTTGAAAAAAGAAAACGGGGCGAGATTGGGCTGTCCGGCGGGGCTCAGCGTAGAAACCCAGGCAATGGGGCGCGGCGCAACGCAGCTGATGAGGATGTTGTAGAGCTCGCGATGCGGAAGCTCGGAAACCTTAATATCCATCTACAGAATATATCCGCGGCAAGAGATCTTCGGTTACGGCTGGGCAGAAAAAATTGTCGGTACCGAGTGTCTTTACTCAGCCGCTTTTGCCGCCAGGATCGTATTGGTGTGAATCGTTACTGTGTCTTCCACGTCGCGAGCGTAGCCGCCCGCGAAAGTCACCATGATGGGGATGCCGCGAGTGCGGGCTACGCGAAAGACGAGTTCGTCGCGTCTTTTCAATCCTTCGATTGTCAGTGAGAGTCCGCCGAGCTGATCTTCTCTGTAGGGGTCGGCTCCCGCGATGTAGCAGAGCAGATCAGGTTCGAACTGGCGCAGGCCGGAGCTGAGCGCATTGTCGAGCCAGGCGAGATAATCGTCGTCGCCGATACCGTCGGGCAGGTCGACATCGATCGAAGAGGGCGGTTTCCAGAGGGGATAGTTATTGTGCTGATGGAGCGAAATCGTGAAGACGTCGCCGGCGTGGGCTTGGCGCATCTTGCCGCCTACGGGCGCGTCTTCGCGACGAGCCAGCGAGGTACTGGAAACTGAGGGCAGCAGCGAACTCGCCGTGCGCGTGCCGGCGAAAATTGCGGCCGTTCCGTTGCCCTGATGGACGTCGCAATCGAGCGTCATGGCGGTCCGGATTCTGTCATCGCGCTGCAGACGGCGAATGGCGACCGCGACATCGTGGATCATGCAGAAGCCCTCGCCGTGATCGGGGAAAGCATGGTGAAAACCGCCGCCGATGCTGATCGAGACCTTATTGCTCAGGCTGAGTTGGGCCGCGAGAATCGATCCGCCGGCGGCCAGCCAGAAGGCTTCCACGAGTTCGCGCGAGTAAGGGATCTCCATTTCCATTTCTTCGCGTGGGGTCAGAGTGCCGCTTTTTAATTTCTGGACATATTCGGGCCTGTGGACGAGCAGGATGTCCTGATCGGTCGCGGGTTGCGGCTCGATGAAATCATCCCGGGCGGCGACGCCGGTCGAGAGCAGGCGATCGCGGATGCGGCGATATTTCTCTGCAGGGAAAACGTGCGCGCCGATGGGAAGGTAATAGGCGTCGCTGTAGACGAGCTTGAAGGGGAGCATTCTTGCACTTGATGATAACGAAAGTGCGCACAGCATGTAAGAAAGTCAAAACCCCCGCCCTGTCCCGCACAGAACGCGGGACAAGGAGGGGTCACCCTGGGCACATTCGCGAACAGCCGAGTTCGCCTCTATCCCGCCACGGGGAACGTGGCGGTTGTTCCTATATGAAAGGGCGGCCGGAGTGTCCGCCCCACACGAGGACCGTGCTATTCGTAGGCGAGGGCGTCGATGGGGTCGCGGCGGGCGGCCTTGACGGCGGGATAGAGTGCACCGCCAACCGCGCCCAGCAGTGCGATCAGAGTCGCCCACAGAACCCACTGGTAACTCCAGAACAGGTGCAGGACCGGGCGCTCGATCAGGATGACGTGCCGGACGATGAAACTGATCGCGATGCCGGCGGCGGTTCCCAGGATGGCGAGGATCGTGGTCTCACGCAGAACCACGTTGACGATATAAAGCTTCGACGCGCCCAGCGATTTCAGGATCCCGATCTCGCGTGTGCGTTCCATGATCGCGTTGTACATCGATTGAAAAATCACGAGAAATCCGACGACGACCGCAATTCCGATGACGATGCGAACCGCGACATTAAACCCCGGTATGTTGTCGGGCATCATCATCGTCAAATATTCTTCCTGAGAGATTACCGAGTACTGCTGCATGCCCGGTCTGTTTTTGATTGCGTTTGTGACCTGCGCGAGGTCGTTTGGGTTGGCCAGCTTCAGGTAGAACGCGGACACGTGGCCCTCGGCGCCCTGGAGTTCCTGCATGGTTGCGAGGGGAATGAATTTTCGCCCTCCCACGCCGTGGGGAACAACGCCGCAGATGTGAAACGGCTTGTTCAGGACTTGGATCGTGTCGCCGACTCGAGTGTGGCTCATCTGTGCGGAGTAATCGTCGACGATGACATCGTTTGGGGATTGAAAGGGCGTCCCGGCAACGACGCGGAAGCCAGGAATCAGCTTTTCGTAGCTGTTGAGATCAATCCCATAAATCAGTTCGAACGGTTTTGTGTTGATGGACCAGATCACAGGCGCGGCGACGCCCACGTTGGGAATGCGTCGCAGCACGTCGCCGACTTTGATGGAAATCGGAGCTCCGCCGGTGCCAAGGAACATGGACGAGCCCGGCGGATAAACCATAAGATCCCAGCCGATGTCGGTCTGGTTTTCCTTGGATCCGTTGAGATAGCCGTAGAAGACGGAGACCACCAGCAAGATCATCGTGACTTCGAGAGCGATAGCGCTGGCCGCGATAAACGACCGCGTAGGACGATGGGCCAGATTGGCTACCACCATTTTGTTAATCATAATTCTTGGTCACATTCGGGTTGCACGGATTGACCGGTTTCCTTGCCGCGCAAGAAAAACGCTTGCTCGGGATGACAAAACCCGACACACGCGATCGAAAGCTAACGCACCACTTCGGGGCGTTTCTCTTCCACCAGGCTCGACTGCGGACGATCGAGGTGAATCACTTCCGCTCCCGGGGGCTGATCGAGCACGAACTGATCCTGGTTCAGTGGCAAGTTGACCTCGACTTTCAGCATGTTAAAGGTAAAGTCGTATTCTTCCTGGGGCAAATTTACCTCAATGCGCGAAGGGTAGCTGATGCCCACGTAATCCTTGTGGTTCGCGTAGCGCGAGTCGCTGACGAGCTTCCCATCGGGGCCATAGATGTATTGGCGGTGTGGCTTCAGGTCGGTGCGGCCGAAGACGATTTTGCGCGACAGGCGCGGATTATTTCCGTTCTTGAGGATGATAATCAACTCGTAATCCGGCCGAAGAATGCGATGTCCCTTGGAATCGTGCAGAATCTCGAAGCCGTTGTCATCAAGAACTGCGAGCTCGGTCTCCGGATCGATGCGCTGGATGAGCAGAGCATCGTAGATGTTCTGCGGACGGATGTTCTCCATCGGCTTGTCGGTGTTGGGCGTTGGGACATTTTCCTGGCCGACAACAAAGCGGTTCTTGGGTGGGATCCAGAGCTTGAATTGGGTTCCGTCACTGACCATGTCGAAGGCGGTGGTGCGGACGATTGGCATGAGTCCAACCATATGCAGTTCGCCCGGCTTGAGCGCCAGAATGTAGCCGCGGATTTCTTTGTAGTCGGTGATCTCGCCCTTTTTGATTCCGCCGGCGGAGGCATCGATGTCGACAGTCGCCTTGAGCGAGCGGATCGAGTCGGCCTGTTGATTCACGATGTCGATTAATTGTTGACGGGTCGCCTGCATGAGCGGAGCTTTGGAATAACGGTCTTCGACCGGCCTGCGATGCAACAGGCATCCGCTGGTTGGAATAACGCCAAGGAACAAGGCTATGAGCCAAAAAGGGGAGCGACGTCTCATCAAGATAAAGGCGTACCTCAACACTTCTATCAAAGATTTGAGTATACAGTGCCGGAAAGGATGCAGGACCTGAACTGGTCTCTCTGGCGCAAGATCAAGTATGACGTAGTCGGCAAATCTCCGCAAAAGCGGCACTTCGGGGCGAGTGGGCACGAAAGGCGATCCACCATCGTTAGGTCACAACGGGGCGGAAGATCATCTAAACTACCGGAATAACTGGAAAATTAGTGAAACGGTTCCTCGGGCTCGCTTTCGTTGTGTTTCTAGGTGCTTGCGGATGGTTTGCCTGGGCGGTGATGGCGCCCGTCGAACCGGCGCCGCAAACGATTGTGTTGTTGCGCCCGGGATATTCAACGCGAAGGATTGCCGCCGAACTGAAACGCGCCGGGATCATTCGCAACGAGCACGCGTTCGTTCTTTGGAGATATCTCGACCACAAGCGCTCGCTCAAAGCGGGTGAATATCTGTTCGAAAAGCCGTCCAGCATCGTTGATGTGCAGCGACGGTTACGTCGCGGCGATGTGTATTTCCACACCGTGGTCGTGCCTGAAGGCTACACGATGTTTGATATCGCGGCAGCCATTCAGGCGGCGGGTCTGGGTCCGGCGGAAGCTTTTCTCAGTGCGGCGAAAAACGACACGTACCTGATTTCCGACATTGCCCCCAGTGCTGGCTCGCTCGAAGGCTACCTTTTCCCCGACACGTACCAATTCACGCGCATGATGACGATGGACGAATTGGCGGCGGCGATGGTTCGGCAGTTTCGCGTCGAGGCCGAAAGAATCGGTCTCGTCCAGGAACCGCCGTGCAAGTCAGCAGGGGGAGCCTCTTCGTCTGAGAACGCAGGTTGCGTCATGATTTCAGTTCGCAGCAACGTGGTTGGTGACGACGCTGCCCCGCCAAAAGAACCGACTCCGCTCGAGCGCACCGTCACCCTGGCGTCGATCATCGAGAAGGAAACGGCCGTTCCCGAAGAACGCCCTCTTGTGGCCGGCGTCTATTACAACCGCATCGCCAACAAAATGGCGCTCGACGCTGACCCCAGCATCATCTATGCCGAGCTTCTGACCGGAAGTTACCAAGGAGCGCTGCATCACGCCGATATGCGGTTCGACTCGCCATATAACACGTACCGTTTCGCGGGGCTTCCCCCTGGTCCGATCGGTAATCCCGGACGCAGTTCGCTTGAAGCCGCCATGCATCCGGCGCAGACGGATTATCTCTACTTCGTGGCGGATGCGCAGGGACATCATCGTTTTGCGCGAACTCTGGAAGAACACGACAAGAACGTGGCTGCCTACCGGAAAGCGATGCGGGGACGATAAGCGCGCGCCTGAGACAGACCGGCGAGCTATGCTCGACCGCCCGGACGACTGCGTCCGGGGCCACACGTCGGCTTGTTGATCCTGAAGGCGGAAGCCTGAGGTCAGAGTCCTGGTGTGCGGCTGCGGCTTTCCATCCATCCCTGGAGGATCAGCACGGCGGCCATGCGATCGACGGCCTTGCCGCGCTTTTCGATCGAAAGATCGGTTTCGCGCAGCAGGCGGTTGGCTTCGGCGGAGGTCAGGCGCTCATCCCAGACGTGAACCGGCATTTGGAAGCGCCGGCGCAGTTGTTCGGCGAATTCCTGCATTTTGCCGGCCTGCGTGCCTTCGGCACCGCTCATGCGCAGCGGCAGTCCGACGACGATTTCCTTCACGTCGTATTCGCGAATGATTTGGCTGAGGCGCTCAAAATCGTAACGCTTGTTTTTTCGTTGGAGGGTTTCGAGACCTTGCGCGGTGATGCCCAGCGGGTCAGAGACGGCGATGCCGATGCGACGCAGGCCAACATCCAACCCAAGCACGCGCGCTGACTGGCTGACAGGGTCGTCTTGGCTTTCGTTGGTCATCTCAGCGTTTATCTGTCCCGTGGAGCCCAATGCGGCTAAAGCTCGATGCCGCTCGGGCGCGATTGTACCTCAAGACTGAAAACGCCCGAGCCCGCAGAAAGCGCGGCGAGGATCCGTAGAGAAGGCAGAGAAACTCTAATAGAGAACGCTGAGAAACAATCTAATATGGTTGACCTCAGCTCCGCAAAATGTGTCCGCTAACGCTTGGTTTCAGCCTTCCTCCAGAAGACCACTCGAGGAACACGGCTATTCCAGAATCATTCCCCCCGTGAGTTCCGAGATACGATCGATGTGGTGGTCGGAGCACCACTGTTGGAGCCCGTCGACGATTTTCTCGGTGGCGCAGGGATCCCAATAACTCGCGGTACCGATTTCGACTGCGGTAGCGCCGGCGAGCATGAATTCGATTACGTCTTCGGCCGTGGAGATTCCTCCCATGCCGATGACTGGAATTTTTACGGCGTGCGCGGCGTCGTAAACCATGCGCACGGCAATGGGCTTGATGGCCGGGCCGGACAATCCAGCGGTGACGTTGGCGATGCGCGGTTTCCACGTCTCGGGATCGATCGCCATGGCGACGAAGGTGTTGATGAGCGAGAGCGCGTCTGCGCCGGATTCCTGCGCCACGTAAGCCATTTGCGCGATGCTGGTCACGTTCGGCGAAAGTTTCACGATCAGCGGCCGCCGCGCCACGCGCTTGGCCGTCGTGACGAGTTCGTCGAGGGTGCGCGAGTCGCTGCCGAACTGCAGACCTCCGTGCTCGGTGTTCGGGCAGGAAACGTTCAGTTCGTAGGCGGCGATGCCCTCGCCTTCATTGAGAATTTCGATCGTTCGCTCGTAATCTTCACGGGTGTAGCCGAAGATGTTGGCGATCACGACGATGTTTTGGATCCGGCGCAGGTGCGGCAGCTTTTCTTCGAGGAATGCCGGCGCGCCGATGTTTTGCAGACCGATCGCGTTTAGCATGCCGGCTGCCGTTTCCCACAAGCGCGGCGGAGGATTCCCGATCATGGGCTCCTTCGACAATCCCTTGACCACGATGCCACCCAGCCGGGAGAGATGAACGATGTCTTCGAACTCGACGCCGTAGCCGAAAGTTCCGCTGGCGGCAATAACCGGATTCTTCACCGCAATGCCCGCGATGTTGACGCTGAGATCGGGAGAGCGCGACTGGTCGGCGGTCATGGTTGCCGCTCTCCGGATTCAAAACTAGTGCCGGGGTAGTGCGAGGGAGCGAGCGCTTCGGTCAGCACGCGACCGACGGCATGCGTCGGCGCGTTGATGCCGAGCAAAGATGCCAACGTTACCGCCATGTCGACAGGCTCGACGCTGTTGCGATACGTTCCGGGCTGAAACGCCAATCCGTAGAACGCAAGCGGGACGTGCGTGTCGTAGCTATAGGGAGAGACATGATCGGTGCCTGCAGCGACGCCAACGGTGTAGATGTTGGGAATGCCCATCACGTACCAGTTGCCTTCCGGAGAATAACTGTTCAGATACTTGCGGCCAAGAGCCGTATTGGGAGCGTCTCCAGCGGCTAGTTGCCACTTCGTGTAATAGCCGCGTAAATCGGCGGCGCGTTCGGCGGCTTCGCCGACCGCTTGTTCGGCGGCGCGTTCGGAAACGTGCAACGCGGCAAAGGACTGCTGATCGAGCCAGAACAGCGGATAATCAGATTTCACGTACAAACCTGTGTGCCCGAACTTCGCACCGACTGCGTGATTGATTTCGGTTTCGATTTTATTGCGGTCGAGACTTTCCGCGGGAATGTGCAGCTTGCGGACCTGCTGCGGAAGCGGGGACACGCCATGATCGGCGGACAGTGCGATCCAGGTATCGGCGAAACCGATTTGATGACCGAGGAAATCGAAAAAATCGGCGAGATCGCGGTCGAGATCGAGGGCCATCTGATGCATTTCGGGTGAATCGGGACCGACCTGGTGCCCGAGAATATCGTTGGCCGACAGGCTGATCGAAAGCAAATCTGTCGCCGGACCTCGGCCCACGTTTTCGTGAAGGATCAGATTCCGGGCGAATTCCAGTTCGTACGCATTGGCGAATGAAGTCGCACCGACGACCTCATAAAATCCTGCTTCCGTGCCGTCTCTTTTCTTGCGATGCTCGGTTGAGCGCAGCCGTATGCCCTGCGCATCTTTCCATTCGCGGTTCCAATATTTTTCGATCTGGCGGGAGTTGAAATCGAGTACCCATTGCGGAAGATCCTTGCGGTAATAGCTGGAAGTGATCCATTCGCCGCGCTGCGGTTCGATCCAATAAGCGCCGTCGGCGGCAAAACCGCCAGGCAGCACCGCGGCGCGGTCTTTGAGTGAAATGGCAAAGACTCGGGCCTTGCCTTGCGTGGCCAGCTTGAGTTCGTCGCCCAACGTGTCGGCCATCAGATTGTGGGGCGAAGCGCCGGGCTCGTTCCCATTCACACCGACGAGCGTTGTCGAATCATCTTCGACCGAAGTGACCATCGCCTTTTTGACGGGATCCAACCATTCGTTGCCGACGATTCCGTGGCCGGTGGTGTAAGCGCCGGTGAAGAGCGTTGCGTGTCCGGGAGCGGTGCGCGTGTTGGCATAGTCGTAGTTGCAATTGGAAAAATACGCGCCGCGATCGAGAAGCTTGCGAAAGCCTGCGTCGCCGAATTCATCGCGATAGCGATCGAGATAATCCTCGCGGAACTGGTCGATGACGATGACGACGACGAGTTTGGGATGAGCGTTATAGGCGGAAGCGAAACTGAAGGCTGCGAGACCAAGAAAGAGAAACAGGGATGCAGACCGCTGCGCGGAAGATCGGGGGGATGCTCGCATCGCGAAGGTAGTTTACACAGCGCGGGCAAATCCGCCAAAAGTGCGATGGATCTGGTCTCCGCGATTATGCCGGAGTGAATGTCGCCGCCGACCGCAGCAGATTGCGTTTGCTCTCAGTCGATCTCGGTTTGGTCGCGGTTTTCTCTGCGCCGGAAAGAATTGAAAGCGGCTTGGTGCGATTCGACCGACGAGCGCTCACGACGCGCATCAACCCTGCAATCCCCATGCCCAGAGCTGCGCTGAAGACGACGAAACACCATAGGGCAGGCAGTCCCAGCAGGAAAATCAGCGCGCTTCCGGCAGCAAACAGCAAGCCAATAAATCCGCCACCGACCGGGAGCTTGTGCAGGCTGATTCCGGGATGGGGTTTCTCGGCCATAGGCACCTCGCTGAGACTCATGATCGCACCCAAGCGTGGAAGACTCAAGGCTTTCGGCCAGAACAGGCCCGCCTCAATGGTGTTCTCGCCTACGAACCCGAGGCCGGTATTTGATGTTGTGGTTGCGGTGCAGATTTTGCCGACATTGAAGGCCCTAACATGTTGTCTTCGCCTGGTAGCTGGGAAGACTAAGGCCGCGTGCTGGCGCGGGAATACGACAGCCCGCCGTACCCGCAGCCGCATCGGCTGACTGCCGATGCCCCATGCGGCGCAGCATCCGGTGTGGACCGAGCGCGGGCGCGCAATTCCTTGGGGATTCATCTCCCGCATCTGTGTCTGAGGTTCGATGGGGGATGGTCGTGAGCGGGCTAATGACGGATGCTGGCCATCACCGCGAACAAACGGCATCATCCGTGGCTGATTCCGCCGGCCGACCGCGGGGCCGTCACGGTGAAACACGTTCTGGTCGTGCAGAATCCCTCTGAGCATTTGCTTGCGGTCGAGCATGGGCGAAATCCGGATGGCAGGCCAACATCATGCCGCTGTGCGGGTGAAGGAATGGAGGGAAGGTTGATCCGGCTACTGTCGGGGTGTTCGGGAGGTTGCACTTTTCCCGGGCGGGCCGCCGGCGCCACAGGTTCCCTCAGATGCTGGCGGCTTTGTGCAACGGGGGCCCACGCCACGCACTCCGCGCCACAGGGCGCACGTGCATTCTGCGGCTCTTTTTCGATACAGTAGGAAGGCATATCAGCGCCTAATTCGCCCATGCTCGATCTGAGTTTCGTGCGCGAGAATCTGGGGAAAGTCGAAGAGATGCTGCGGCAGCGCGGCACGGATCCCGCTGCGGTGCTCAAAGACTTTCGCGAGCTCGATACCAAGCGGCGGCAGGCCATCACTGAAGCCGAGACTCGCAAAGCGCAGCGCAACCAGGCTTCTGAAGAGATCGCCAAGCAGAAAAGAGCTGGTGAGGATGCCAGCGCGGCGATGACCGAGACCAGGGAACTGCGCGAGCAGATTCAAACGCTCGAAAGAACGGCCAACGACCTCGATTTAGGCTTGCGCGAAATTCTCCTCGGCATTCCGAACATGCCGCATGCGACCGTTCCGGTCGGACATAGTGCAGAGGATAATGTGGAAGTGCGGCGCTGGGGCACACCGCCGAAATTTGATTTCACTCCCAAGCCGCATTGGGATCTTGGCCCCGAGCTCGGCATCCTTGATCTGGAGCGGGCGGTCAAGTTGAGCGGAGCGCGTTTTGCCGTTTACTGGGGTCTCGGCGCGAAACTTGAGCGCGCGCTCGCGAATTTCATGCTCGATCTGCACACGCGCGAGCATGGATACAGGGAAGTCCTGCCCCCATTTCTCGTGAATTCTGATTCGATGCGTGGTACCGGTCAATTGCCAAAGTTTGCGGCGGATTCGTTCCGCGTCCCTCATGGCGATAAAGATCTTTGGCTGATTCCGACCGCTGAAGTCCCGGTCACAAATCTTTATCGCGATGAAGTCTTGGAGCAAGCGCGATTGCCGATTTCGCTGACGGCCTATACGCCTTGTTTCCGCAGCGAAGCTGGATCGTATGGAAAAGATGTACGCGGCATCATCCGGCAGCATCAGTTTCAAAAGGTGGAATTGGTCAAGTTTGCGCGGCCGGAGCACTCCTACCAAGAGCACGAGAAGCTGACGCACGATGCCGAAGAAGTTCTGCAGAAGCTGGGGCTGCATTACCGTGTGGTCGTGCTTTGCACCGCAGACATGGGGGCGGCTTCGGCCAAGACGTATGATATTGAAGTTTGGCTGCCGGGCCAGCAGCTTTACCGAGAGATTTCGTCGTGCTCGAATTTCGAGTCGTACCAAGCGCGGCGGGCGAATATTCGCTTCCGGCCGGAAGGCAAGAACAAGGCGGAACTCGTACATACTCTGAACGGCAGCGGACTCGCCGTTGGCCGCACGTGGGTTGCGATCGTTGAGAACTATCAGCAGGCGGATGGAAGTGTGGTGATTCCCGAAGCGCTGCGACCCTATATTGGAGCGGAACGGATCACGAATAAAACGTGGTGGTCGTGAAGTTTCAAGGAGTCGATTTGCAGAGAGCCGATTCGACAGCCGCGGATGCGAGCGTGCCCCTTCCTGTGAATGCCGTCTGGCGCACCATCCGCAGCTATGTTCTCTGGCAACACGAGCGCGGCACGCTGCATTACGACATCATGGTCACGTTGATTCTGCTCTTCATTTTTCTGTCGCCGCGCGTGATCGACTACAACGACAAACCCATCGCCCGCAATCCGCATCCGACTGAAGTGATGGTGACAACCGACGCTGATGGCCGCGTTTTTTATCAGGTCTCGGCCGGCGACATTTCGGGTGGCGACGATCATTCCGTCCGCGAGCAATTGCTGCGCATCATCGAACCGATTTCGGGAGCGGTTGCCATCGTCAGCTACGAACCCGTTACCGACAGCAAGGGGCGCATCGAAGGCTACAAAGTGCTGGTGAAACGCGAATAAATGAAGCGGGAATAGAGTCAAAAGGTATCGCCGCGAGAAATCAGCGATGAAAGGATGGTGGATGCTGTTTCCGATCGCTTTGGCTTGCGCCGTTTTTCGCCTGGGCGCTGCCGCTCATCCATCACCGGTTCCTACGCTCGACTCAGTTCTCAAAAAGATGGACGCAGTTGCAGCCGGGTTCACCAGCGCGCAAGCCGATTTCGAATGGGATCGCTATGAAAAAGTGATCGATGAAGTCGACGATGTCCAAACCGGCATCATCTACTACCGCCGCAGCGGGACAAAAGTTGAGGTGATGGCCGACATCCGCAAAGACGGGCCCGATCGCGATGAACTGAAACCCCAGCCGAAATACGTGCTGTTTAGCGACGACGAAATTCAGATTTATCAGCCCGGGCCAAACCAGCTCACGGTCTACAATTTAGGCAAGAACGGGTCGGACTTCGAGTCCTATCTCGTGCTCGTTGGGTTTGGCGCCAGCGGCCAGGATCTGGAGAAGCAATTCGAGGTGACCTACGTTGGGACGGAGCTGGCACAGGGGGTTTCCGCCGCCAAGTTGCAGCTGATCCCAAGGTCCGAGAAAGTCCGCAATACCTTCAAACAGATTTTTTTGTGGATTGATCTCGACCGGGGCATTTCCGTCCAGCAGAAGCTTGTAACGCCACAGGACGATTCTCGCCTGACGAAGTATTCCAACATCAAGTTGAACGAGCCGATCAAGAACGAGGTTTTCCAGCTGAAGACCAACAAGAAGACGCAGACGAGCACGTTGCAACGATAAGTCTTTGATAGCAAAGGGGAAAGAAAGTGTGCCGAGAAGTCTACGGGGAACGATATACTGACCAAATAGTTCGATTTGATACTCTTGGGTTTGATACCGTTAGGTTGGATTCATGGCTAAAGTTTTTACGATTCCAGTCCCTCCGAAGCTCGGCAACAAACGGCGCGAGCGCACTTCTGATCCACGCTACGTGGAAGGGCAGCGCCTCTTGGTCGAAGCGATAAAGTATCTTGTCCAAGTCGACCCAATCATCAACCGATCTGCGATTGAACTTATTTCCGAGCACGTGCGGACGCGCTTCCGCATGAGCGACACGCCGCTGGGGTAAAAAACCTCTAAGGTAGGTGGTCTTGATCGTAATCGCGGTCGAGAGACGAATCGCGATCGAGGGGCGGCTTCGGCGGGACTTGGCGAGTAGCTGTACCGAATTCTCCCAAAGGCCGAAGCTTGTCTCTCCCCGGCCGACACCTCGTGCTTGTGCCATTCAGCCGCGCGGATCACCTCCAATTTGCCATGCCTGCCGGGGAGAATGTGCCAGATTCGTTTGGGCATCGATGCCAACTCTCGTCCGGCGGAAAGGACCCCATCCCGCATTTTGTGTCGTCGCGACCACCGCGAGCCAGTAGGCCGTCTGCCCGCTGCGAATGTTGAGGCGATCGACGACGGCAACACTTCGAACTGATCGATGCGGTGGTGGGCTCGAAACGTCCGATACAATCCAATTCGCATGCTCGTTCTCGCTTCCGCATCGCCGCGCCGCCAGGAATTGCTGCGCAACGCCGGCATTGAATTCACTGTGCAACCCGCTGACATCGACGAAAGTCCGCTTCCCGATGAACCACCGCGAGAGTGCGCGGAGCGTTTGGCTCGCGACAAGGCGCTTGCAGTCTGGAAAACGCGTCCTCAGGATGCCGTGCTCGGAGCCGACACGATCGTTGTGGTCGACACGTGCATTCTGAATAAGCCCATGGACGCGGCTGATGCGGCCCGCATGCTACGGCGGCTCTCTGGACGCACGCACGAAGTGATCACGGGAGTGTGCCTAGTGAAACCAGCTGCCCGGAGCCATCTGCCAGCTGCCAGTCGCAGAGATAAGAACGGCTTTGCGATTGAAAGCGCTTCGCAGATCGAAGTCGCGTCGCAATCAACGTTCGTCACGATGAGCGCCCTCTTGGAAAACGAAATTCAGGAATATATCGCGACGGGGGAACCGATGGATAAAGCCGGAGCTTATGCGATACAGGGTCGCGCTTCGCGCTGGATTCCGCGCATCGAGGGCGATTACACCAACGTGGTCGGATTACCGGTTGCACTCGTCTATCGTGTGCTCCGGGAACACAGAGTGAACTAGAGATTTCTGCCGGAGCGAACAGGGAAAATTGAAGCGAATTTAGGGGGGTGGAGGGAACTAGGATTTCTTTTCGGTGTCGCCGTCCTTCTTTTCTTCGCCCACTTTAAACGCAGATTTGAAGCTGCGAATCCCTTCCGCCAGGCCTTTTCCAAGAGAGGCAAAACGGGCGGGCGCGAACAGGAGCAGGGCAATCGCGATCACCAGCAGCCAATGCAACGGCGAAAATTCACCCATAAACCCTCCCGCGACGCGGCATCAAACTGCCATATCCTGCCGCATTGCCTGAGCAAAATTCTAGGCTCTATGGGGGAAGGGAGTCAAAACATCGGCGTTGGGCGCCGAAAGTGCCGGGCAAGAGCCGCCTCGTTAGAGACAGAACGTGAGCAAACTGCATCACCAGCGGGTTTTTGCAGGCGCGGGAACCTGGATCGTCTCTCCAGTGTCTGATGGTGCAGACACGCGTGCCTGAGAGGAGCGAATGCTTATGGCGTTCTCCACGGCAGGCGGAGGTTCGTCTCAACCGCAAATCAACGTTACACCCCTCATCGATGTGCTGCTCACGCTCATCGTCATGTTTATGCTCGCCGTTTCGATGGACAAGGAGTATCAGGAGAAGGCGCAGATTCCGCGACCGCAGGAGCAGGGCCGGTCGAGTCCGCAGCCCGAACAGACGATCGTGATTCAAATTGTGTGGACGGCGAAGGATGTGCTGCCGACAGTGAAAATCAATCAGGAAGATGTGCCTTGGGGCGAACTCGAAACCCGGCTCGCCAAGATCTATTTGACGCGTGCGGAAAAAGTTGCGTTTGTGCACGGCGATGCGGATGTCGATTTCCAGTATGTGGCCGATGTGATTGACTCCGCGCATCACGCTGGAGTTCAGCGGATCGGATTACTGACGCAAAGCCGAAGGTTGGAAGGCGAATGACGGGGGCTTATCGTGCTCGATTCTTGATCCAGATCGGTGTGCCGATAAATCCGAAGGCGTGGCGGATCTGGTTTTCCAAAAAACGGTGATAAGAAAAATGCAGCTTTACGGCGCGGTCGGTGAAGAGTACGAACGTGGGCGGGGCAACCGAAGCCTGAGTCATATAAAGAATCTTGATGCGCTGCCGTACGGGAACGGAGGCACGATCGAAGTCCACGCGCTCAAGAAAGCGGTTCATTTCTGAAGTCGGGATGCGCTTGCAGCGCTCGTTGGCAACCTTTTCGAGCAGGGAAAAAATCTTTTCGACTCCTTTGCGGCTTTTCGCAGAAATGAAAACGACCGGCGCGTAATGCAAGAATTTCAGTTCGCAGCGGAGGTGTTGCTCGTATCCGGTGTGATCGTGCGGCATCTGCTTGTGGGGCGCGGACGCCCCCGTGCGTGTGGTTGCAGAACGAGTTCTGCGGGAATGTTCGCGACGATCTTCTCCGGCCCACAAATCCCATTTGTTTACCACGATGATGATCGAACGTCCGCTTTCGTGGGCGTAGCCGGCGATGACGGCATCGAGCTGGCTCACGCCTTCGGCGGCATCGATCACCAGCAAGGCAATGTCGGCGGATTCCAGGTGCTTTCGCGCCATCACCACCGAGAGCTTCTCAGCCATGAGATGCGTTCTGCCTTTGCGGCGAATGCCGGCAGTGTCGATGAAACGGTAAATCCGGCCATGATGCTCGACAACTTCGTCGACTGCGTCTCGCGTCGTACCAGGAATAGGAGAGACGATCGCGCGCTCAGACGCAGTCAGAGAATTCAGAAGCGTCGATTTGCCGACATTGGGATGGCCAATAATCGCGACTTTGATTTCGCGGACTGCTTGGTCGTCGGTCGTCGGTCGCTGGTCGTCGGCCAGCGAAAGCGGGTCATTGGACTTTGGTCGGTCTCCGGTTTTGGGCGTGTCCTCTGTGGCCTCAGTGCTGTCCGGGGTTGATAATTCTGGAAAAATGTGGATAACCGCATCGAGCAAATCGTCGACGCCCTGTCCATGCTCGGCTGAGATGGGAAACATCTCCGGGATGCCAAGGCGATAGAAATCGCTGATCAGCGGCGATTGCTTTTCGCTGTCAATTTTGTTGACTGCCACAAACAACGGCTTGTTCGTTTTCCGCAGCAGACGCGCGAGGTCGAGGTCAGGGGAGGCGAGGTCGGAGCGTCCATCGACGACGAGAACGATGGCGGAGGCCTCATCCAGAGCCACTCGAGCCTGGCGAAAAATCTCGGCCGGAATCAGATCTTTTTCTTTGGGAACAATGCCGCCGGTGTCGACGACGCGGAAGCGCCGGCCGAGCCACTCGGCGTTGCTGTAGAGCCGGTCGCGCGTGATGCCGGGTTCGTTGCCAACAATGGCGCGGCGAGAACCGACGATACGGTTGAACAGCGTCGATTTGCCGACGTTCGGGCGTCCGACAATGGCGACGAGTGGAGCGACGCGCGTGGATTCCGCTTTCACAGCCGAACTTTAACGAGCCGAGTCTGATGTCGTTCTTGCCGGCGGCGCTGGCACCGAGCTCTGATCGTATCTCTGATCCCCGGCATCTGAGAACTGGTTATTATAGAGACTTCGTGGCCCCTTCAATCCAGCCCGCGTCTTCTCTTGCGTCCAGCATGACGACTTCACGTGACACGGAGGCATCTCTGCAGCGGTTCTTCTCGCCGGGGGGAATTCTTTCGCGCATCCACCCTGCGTATGAATTTCGCCGCGGACAGTTGCAGATGGCACAGGCCGTCGAGGAGGCGCTGGCGGAAAAGCGCCACCTCATTGTGGAGGCGGGGACGGGCACGGGAAAGACCCTCGCCTATCTCTTACCCGTGATCCGATCTGGCAAGCGCGTCATCATTTCGACGGGAACAAAAAATCTGCAGGAGCAACTTTTTTATAAAGATGTCCCCTTCCTGGAGCAGGCGCTCTGTGGCAATCATGATGGCGCCCGGCTCTCTCTGTGCTACATGAAGGGGCGCAACAATTACTTGTGCCGCCAGAAGCTCTACGATCTGACCGACGCGCCCGTCCTCAGCGGGCTGGAAGAGACCGAGCAATATCGCGCGATCGCGGCATGGGAGAAAAAGACGAGCACGGGCGATCGCGCCGAATTGGCCGAACTGCCGGAGACAAGCGTGCTTTGGCACAAGTTGGACGCACGAGCGGATGCCTGTTTGGGACAAAAGTGCAGCCAGTGGGAGCGGTGCTTTATTACCGAAATGCGACGGCGGGCGATGCAGAGCGACATCGTCATCGTCAATCATCACTTGTTTTTCGCCGATCTCGCCATCAAGCTGCAGGCCGAGGGGGCGCCGGATGCGGGAATTCTGCCCGAAGCTGCCGCCGTGGTGTTTGATGAAGCTCATGAACTCGAAGACGTGGCGGGAAATTATTTTGGAATCTCGGTCAGCAACCTGCGCGTGGAAGAGCTCGCGCTCGATGTGGAGCAGTCGCTGCAGCGACATGGCACGCTGTCGGCCTCGCTTTCGAAAGCGCTGGGCAGTCTGCGAGAGCGTTCCCAATTTTTCTTCTCTCTGCTGCCGTCCGGGGACGGACGATTTGCATTTGAGAACCGGCGCGAATTCCTGGAAGAAAACGGGGACGAATTTGTGGGGCTGAGTCAGGCCCTCACGCGTCTCGCCGGAGAACTCGAGGGGTTGCAGCAAAAACCGGAGGAGATTTTCAACTTCGTGCGCCGCGCGCAGGAAATTGACGTTCAGCTTCGCTTCGCGCTCGAATCGGATGATCGCAACACCGTGTTCTGGATCGAGCGGCGGGGAAAAAGCTTTTTACCGTGGAGACGCGCGGAGAAAAGCAGAGAAGATTCGTCAGGAAGCCGTCAGAACGTTTTCCTGCAGGCTACGCCCATCGATGTCGGCCCGATTCTGCGCGAATGCCTCTGGTCGAAGCTCGAATGCGCGGTGCTGACCTCGGCGACGCTCGCTGTTGGTGGAGGGTTCGAGTACATCCGGCAGCGCCTTGGATTTGAGCACGCGCGCGAATCAGTTTTGCCCTCGCACTTCGATTATCAAAATCAGGCGCTGTTTTATGTGCCGCCGGATTTGCCCGATCCGCGGGCGCCACAATTTGCGGCAAAGGCTTCGGAATGCATTCGCAAAGTGCTTGCGGTGACGCGCGGGCGTGCGTTCGTGCTCTTTACCAGTTACGCGCAGATGAATGACGTCTATGAGCGCCTGCTGGGCGAAATCGAATTTCCCATGCTGCGGCAGGGCGACGCTCCGAAAACCGCTCTGCTCGAGGAATTCCGGCTGACGCCGAATGCCGTGCTGTTTGCGACTTCTTCCTTCTGGCAAGGCGTGGACGTGCAAGGTGAGCAGTTGAGCTGTGTGATCATCGATCGCCTGCCGTTCGCTGTGCCCAGAGATCCCGTCGTTGCCGCGCGTGTGAAGGCGATCGACGCCGACGGCGGAAACGCGTTTTTTCAATATCAGGTGCCGTCAGCGGTGATCACGCTGAAACAAGGCTTCGGACGGCTCATCCGCTCGCTCCACGACCGCGGCTTGCTGGTGCTGCTCGACAACCGCATCTTGAAGAAACAGTACGGGCGCGTGTTCATCGAGAGCTTGCCGAATTACAAGAGAACGACGGAAATTAGGGTTGTGGAGGACTTCTTCACCCCTGGGGCATGATTCGTGCCGGATACGGCGCGCCATCCCCATTCGACTCCGGCTCGCGATTGCTCGCGGTGCGCTCAGGGCAGGGCCTCGTTTCGCAGGTGAAAACGCGAGGCTTCGGGATGACGCAAATTGTCAAGCGCGTGTCTGAGCGAAGACAACTAATGATTCGTCGCTCGCAACGCAGCTTCCGAAGATCTAATTCTGCTCTTCCGCCTCGCCCGGGTTGGCCAGCACCAGCACTCCAATTCCCGACGGCTGCGCCTCCGTGTGATATACGCGTTCGGTTGCTTTCACAAAATCGGAAGGCTTGGCATCCGGAATGTTTACGAAGGTCTGCGGATTGCGGTCGGTGAGGGGGAACCAGGAACTCTGGATCTGCACCATGATGCGGTGGCCGCGGCGGAAGGTGTGATTGACATCCTGCATGGTGAAATCGACTTGTTCGACCGTGCCCGGAGTGAACGGCTCCGGCTTTTCGAAGCTGTGTCGGAATTTTCCCCGGAAAGGCTCGCCGCGCACGAGTTGCTGATATCCCGCCATAGTGAACGACGGCGGGCCCACATCGGTGCGCCGGTTTCGATCTTCTCGGGGCCCATCGAGTTTGCTGTCGGGGTAATCTTGCGGATAGACGTCGATGAGTTTTACGTCCCAATCGGAATCGGTGCCGCTGGTGGAAACGAAAAGCTTGGGTGAGACCGGCCCGACAAGGGTCACATCTTCCTGCAAAACCGGAGTTTCGTAAACGAGCACATCCGGACGGCTGGCCGCGAAGCGCTGATCGGAAACCATGTATTCCTGCGGGACGTCCGGGTCCGTGTAATTCACGAACGGGACTGGCTTGGTGGGATCGCTGACGTACTCATCGAAAACCGGCGAGTCATTTTTTGGAGCTTCAAAGGCAAGCCCGCCATTCGGCTGCAAGTACAGGATGCGGCTTTCAGCATTTTTCGGCGGCCAGGCGGAATAGCGCCGCCAGACGTTGGTTCCGGTCTCGAACACGTAAGCCTTCGGGAGCTTGGGGTCGGGCGCGTCTTTCAGGTAGTGCTCGAAAAACGGAAACACGATGTTCTTGCGATAGAACTCGCCCGTGCTCGAGGCAAACTCGGCCCGTCCGAGATGTTCACCGTCGTATCGCGCCCATCCGCCGTGCACCCAGGGTCCGACCACAAGGCCGTTGAAGATGTCTGGGTTGTTCTGGTCGACGGAATGAAACGTGGTGAACGGTCCCTGCAGATCTTCGGCGTCGAACCAGCCGCCCACCGTGAGCACGGCGCAGTGAATGTTCTTCATGTGCGGTGCAAGATTGCGGACTTTCCAGTATTCGTCGTACGTGTCGTGGTGGATCTGGTCGTCAAAGAGAAAGCTTGTGCTGCCCAGTAGTTTCGAAAGATTTCCGATCGGCCCTACCTTCAAATAAAACTCGTACCCGTCTTGCGTTCCAAAATCGAAAGGCGCCGCAGGCTTGGGCAGCTGCGGATTCTCCTGCGGCTTGAAAAAAGCATAGAAGCCGAAGTTTGCCGCCAGCATGAACGCGCCGCCGTGATAAGCGTCATCGCCCATGAAAAGGTTCGTCATGGGAGCTTCGGGCGAAGCGGCTTTCAGCGCGGGATGCGAATCGATCATGCTTGCGGACGTATAAAAACCGGGGTAAGAGATCCCCCAGATGCCGGCTTTTCCGTTGTTATTCGGAACATTCTTGAGCAGCCAGTCAATCGTGTCGTAGAGGTCGGTGGAGTCGTCAACGTCTTTGTTTGACTTGCGCTTGTCGATGTGTGGGCGCATTTCAATGAACTGGCCCTCTGACATGTAGCGTCCGCGAACGTCTTGAAAAACGAAGATGTATCCGGACTTGTCGAAATCGGGCGAAGGGCCGAGATGCGCGCGGTATTGATCGACGCCATAGGGAGACACGCCGTACGGCGTGCGATCGATCAGAAACGGATAGCTGCGGGAACTGTCTTTCGGCACATAAACCGACGTGAACAGGTGCACACCGTCGCGCATGGGGATCCGGAATTCGTACTTCGTGTAGTGCTCTTTGACCTGGAACTCGGGAGTCTCAGGGCGATTCTGGGCGAAAAGCGGTGTTATTAGCAGGACGAAAACAAACACGGAAAGCCGGTGCGGACGTTTCATGAGGCTCCTTGGGAGGATCGAGGTCAATCGGCCAAGCTATCGTTGCGCGCGGCTCTGCGTCAAGTGCGGCTGATGTCCAACGCGATACAATAACGTTTGGGATCTAGCGGCCGGGGCGCTGTCTGACAAGGCCGCAGGGGGAACATGTTCGAAGTCACAGTCGAAGATTCATTTGCCGCGGGACACTACCTGCGCAATTACAAGGGGAAGTGCGAGAATCCGCACGGCCATAATTACAAGATTCGGGTCACTCTGGCCGGAGCCGAACTTGACAAGGCCGGATTGCTGCTCGATTTCAAAGATCTGCGTGAAGTCATGAAGAATGTGATCGAACGGCTCGATCACCAGATGATCAACGACATCGAGCCGTTCACCGAGATCAATCCATCGGCTGAGAATCTGGCCAAGTATTTTTATGATGAATCGAATGCCCGCCTGTACCGCGCCACCAACGGCCGCGTCCGTATCAAAGATGTGACCGTGTTTGAGACCGACACCACGACGGCGAAATACAGCGAGTAACCAGCCGTCAGTGGCCAGCTGCCAGTTTGAAAAGCAGGACCAAGGACTCACAGTGGGGCGATCCCGGCGGTTTGGCAAAAGTCAACGGAGTCAGTTACCGCAACGTGCGCCAGCGCAAGTTCCGAGCGGCCGTTTCGAGCCCAAGCAACCTTGCCGAAGGTCAAGATCGATTATCGGAAAAGAGTTTCGGAATTTTCTTGATCCAGGCAGGAGGCGTTGATGGAGGCGGAAACTCAATTACAGATCGCAGAGAATCTTGAATTTCTCGAAGCAGAAACCAAACCAAAGTTGATGGAGTCTTGCGCCGAGGCTGGTCGCGTCCTGAGTGGGTTGTTGGCCGAGACCCCCAAGCAGACCGGGTCTTGAACTGGGAGCTGGTGCTGGCAACTGGCTGCTGTTTTTATGCAGATCACAGAGATCTACAAATCGTTGCAGGGGGAATCGACGTACGCCGGCCTTGTTTGTGTCTTTGTACGGCTGACCGGCTGCAATCTGCGCTGTGTGTGGTGCGACAGCGAATACACTTTTCACGGCGGCCGGAAGATGACCCTCGAGGAAGTGCTCGCTGACGTGACGCGGCTCAGCCCCGGCGGCGGATTGGTCGAAATCACCGGCGGCGAGCCCATGCTGCAGGAGCGCGAAGTCGTTTCCCTCATGCAGCGTCTTTTGAGTGACGGCTACCAGGTCTTGCTCGAAACCAGCGGGGAACGGCCGCTGGAGCGGGTTCCCAAAGAAGTGGTGAAGATTGTTGATGTGAAGTGTCCGGGCTCAGGCGAAGGTGGGACGTTTCGCGAGGAAAATCTTCGGATCCTTACGAAGCATGACGAAATCAAATTTGTGCTTGGCAGCCGCGCTGATTACGAATTCTCCCTCGACTTCGTGCGCAGGCACGATCTGGTGAACACAGTGAATTGCGTCTTGTTCTCGCCGGCGTTTGGAAAAGAGGCGACCGGTGCCCGCGACAGTTCGCATTGCCTGTTGGATCCGCAAGAACTCGCCGAATGGATGATCGCCGACGATGCGCCCGCGAGGCTGGGTTTGCAATTGCACAAGTTCATATGGGATCCGGCGCTGAAGGGTGTGTAGCCCGAAATTGCGGATTCAGATTCCCGATTTAGAATTTCTGAATCGAGCTGGGGGGCGAACTTCTCGAAGCAATCTGAAACAATCTGCAATCATCAATCTGAAGTCGGGTTTCAACTTAACTACTATGGCGGATGGGGGCAAATCCCGCGCGGTCGTACTGCTCAGTGGCGGCATGGATTCGTGTGTCTGCGCGACTCTGGCCGCGCGCGATCATGACGTGGCTGCCGTTCACGTGAGCTATGGCCAGCGTACGGAAGAGCGGGAGCGGCAATCATTTCTGGCCATCTGCCGCCACCTAAACATCCCGGATACCTTGATGGTTCGGAACGAAGCGTTGCGCGAGATTGGCGGGTCTGCTCTCACCGAAGACGGGATTGCCGTTCCCACCGCCCCATTGCCCGCCGAGGGCGTTCCCGTTACTTATGTCCCGTTTCGTAATGCTCATCTTCTAGCCGTCGCCGTAAGTTGGGCCGAGGTGCTGGGTGCGAAAAAGGTATATATTGGCGCAGTCGAGCCGGATAGTTCCGGATATCCCGATTGCCGTCCTGCTTATTACGAGGCTTTCAACGCGGTGGTGAAGGCCGGAACCAAAGAAGGAAAGATTCAGGTCGTCACCCCGCTGATCGCCATGCGAAAGGCGGAGATTGTGCGTCTGGGCCTTGAATTGGGCGCGCCCTTCGATTTAACTTGGTCATGCTACAGCCAGGAGGATCGTGCCTGTGGCGTGTGCGATTCCTGCGTTCTGCGGCTTCGCGCTTTCGCCCTGGCCGGAGTCAGCGATCCCATTCCGTACGCGGCAACATAGCGCGCTTGCCGGGAGGCAAAATGAATAAACACATTGCAATCATTCAAGTTGCGATACTCACTCTGGCGGCGTGCGTCCCCGCTGCCATGGCCCAGTCTTCAGGCACCGTCCAGGGAACATGCAAGGATGCGCAGGGCAATCCCATCGCCGAGGCCATTGTGGTTTACAACAACCTCGATAACGGCCAGAAATATCCCCTCAAGACCAACAAGAAAGGCCAGTATTTTTCACTGGGGCTTTCGCCGGGCAAGTACAACGTGGTTGTCTACAAGAATGCCGACGATCAAAAAGCCAACAAGGAAATGGATCACGCCAATGGCTTTGCAGTCCAGATCGGTGACAACCAACCGCTCGACTTCGATGTCAAAAAAGAGCAGGAAAACGCGGCCAAAGGCGTCGGACTCAGTGCGGAGCAGTTGAAGCAGATGCAGGAGCAGCAGGAGAAACAGAAAAAGGAAGTCAATACAGTCAAGGCCTTGAACGATAAGCTCAATGAAGCGAAGACGGACGCGGATGGCGGAAATTACGATGGCGCGATCGCGGCCCTGACGGAGGCGAACCAGCTCGACCCGAACCGCGACTTGATCTGGTTCAAGCTCGCCGACTATGAGCGGATGTCGGCCACGAAGCAAACTGACACCACGGAAAAGCAAAAGCGGCTGGACGCCGCTGTCGAAGATTACAACAAGGCGATCGATCTCAAGAAAGCCACGCCGGACAAAGACGCGAATGCGCAAGCCAAGGCTCTTGCCGCCTACTACAACAATCTGGCCGAGGCCTATGCCAAGGAGAACAAAACCGACGATGCAGTGAAGACTTATCAGCTCGCCGCCCAAACCGATCCGTCTGCGGCTGGACAGTATCTGTTCAATACGGGAGCTGTCCTGACCAATGCGGGTAAAGTTGATGACGCCATTGCTGCCTTCGACAAAGTGATCGCTGCCGATCCCAACAAAGCCGATGCCTACTATTGGAAAGGCGTGAACATGATCGGCAAGGCGACGCTGCAGGGAGATAAGATGGTTGCGCCTCCCGGGACGGCCGAGGCGTTCCAGAAGTATCTGGAACTGCAGCCGACCGGAAACTACGCCGACGCCGCCAAGCAGATGCTGGCCAGCATCGGCGGTTCTGTCGAAACCAGCTATGGCAACAAGAAGAAAACAAAGAAACAGAACTAGGCATGTGTGGCGCGGACGTACCCTGAGCGAAGCCGACCGGGCTGTGTCCGCGAAGGTTTTAATTTAATCAGTGGTTTGAGGCCGCGCCGTCGAGGGATAGTGGCCCGACGGCTTGAGAACCGGCTGCAAAATGTGCGGGGGCCCGGGTGAGCGTGACTCCGCCTAGGCCGGCGGGAGCGGTTTTCATTGAACTTCCTGGTGTTACTAAAGGTTATGTATTACTAAGGGCTATGTACTTAGTGTCCTTCGCGACTCCACCTGCCGCGCGGTACAGTTAAGTAACGCTTCTGGCCTCCCTTCTGTGGTGCATGCATTCAAAGGATGTGAGGACGAATGGCTGCGCCATCAATTGCTCCAATTTCCGTTTCTCTGGACGACTTTTCCGCCAGCGGCGGCAGAGTCGCGACGCCCGCCCTGCTCAGCGCGATGCTGCGCGCTGCAGAAAAAATCAGCGACCTGATCTTTTCGCCTGGCCGGCCGCCGCAGGTGCAGGTCTATGGCCAGATGATTCCCGTGCAGGTGCCGGGACTGAGTCTGCTCACGCCGGACGAAACGCGCGGCATCGCCGCCGATTTAATCGGGGACAACAAGCAGGCGATCGCGAGTTTGCGCGAACAGGGTGCCTGCGATGTTTCTTACGGATTGCCCGGCTTGGCGCGTTTTCGCGTCAACATTTTCATTCAGCGCGGCAGTTGCGCCGTGGTCATGCGCGTGATTCCGACCACAATTCCGGATTTCGCATCTCTACGCCTGCCCGAGCAGTTGGCGGATGTGACTCGACTGCGCGATGGAATTGTGCTGGTCACGGGCGCGGCGGGATCGGGCAAATCGTCAACTTTGGCGGTGCTTTTGGATCGCATCAATTTGGAAAAGTACTATCACATCATCACTATCGAAGATCCGATCGAGTTCTTGCACAATCATAAGTGCTCGACGATCCATCAGCGTGAATTGCACAGTGACACACCGAGTTTCGCACATGCGCTGCGTTCGGCGATGCGGCAGGCGCCGAAAGTCATTCTAGTGGGAGAAATGCGCGACCGCAAAACGATTGAAATCGTGTTGGAGGCGGCCGAAACCGGCCATCTGGTTTTTTCCAGCCTCAACACGATGGACGCGTCAAAAACCCTGGAGCGCATCGTAAGTTCGTTTTCCCCGGCCGAGCAGCAACTCGTCCGCGAGCGTTTCGCGAAATCGTTCCGCTACATCATCTGCCAGAGGCTCTTGCCGAAGGCCGACCGGACGGGCCGCATCGCGGCGTTCGAGATCCTGAAAGCCAATGCCCGCACTCGCGAATGCATCGAAAAAGGCGGACGCGAAAATAAGACCCTTCTCGACGCCATCAAAGCCGGCGCTTCTGAAGGCATGCAGCACTTCGACGGCGAGATCGCCCGCCTGGTTAACGACCGCCTGATCGATCTGGAGACGGGGTTATCGTTCGCGAGCAATCCGGGATTGCTGGGGCAGGCGCTGGCCAGGTAAGCGGCATCGATTTCACTGCTCGATTCCGGTTATGCTGTGCAAGAGCGGCGTGAGGCGTGCAACAGTCTGACTTTTCCCGTGCCCACCTCTGTCCACTTGCACAGACGAGGTTCCCTCCGTCCAGCCCATCGAGACCGCAGCGCGCGTTTAGCCGACCAAAGTCGCCGTGTTGTTAGGCCCTGACAGGTCCCGTGGGGTTACTGCAACGCCGCCAGAGGCGCTCCGACGCTCTGGTCTGTCGTTCGCAAACAAGCCCTGGCGAACCTCGGCTAACAGTTCCAGGCTTTAGCCGTCTGACCGGATATCTGGGCTGCAGAGGATTTTTTCTTCCTCTATGATTTCCCTATGCCCGCGTCGGTCGAGTCCACGATTCTGAGTTTCGAACACGCGCGCTGCGTCGTGGAAAAGCACGCCGCGGAGATCCCGCCTCCTGCCGCTGAATCCGTCGAATTGCTCTCAGCCGCCGACCGTGTGCTCGCCGAGGAAATCTTTGCCGATCGCAATATCCCGCCATTCCCGCGCTCCACGCGCGATGGATACGCGGTCCGCTCCGCCGATGTGGCCAGGGCTCCAGCTGTGCTCGACGTGATCGGTGAAATCAAAGCTGGCGAGAAATTGCAGAAGATTCCGACAAGCATCGAGCCGGGTCAAGCCGTTTCGATCATGACTGGCGCACCCGTTCCCGACGGAACCGATGCCGTCGTGATGGTCGAGCATACAAGGCGTGAGGCGGATCGGGTCGAGATCTATAAGAGTGTTGCATCCGGCGAAAACATCGTTCCCCGTGGCGCAGAAGCGATCGAGGGATCTCGATTGCTCCACCGTGGCAGTCGGCTGAATGAAGCGGCCCTCGCGCTTGCCGCATCTGTCGGAAAGTCGCGCGTGCAGGTCTATGAACAGCCGCGGATTGCTGTGCTCAGCACCGGCGATGAGATCGTAGATATCCAATCCATCCCAGGGCCCACGCAGATTCGCAACTCCAACAGCTACTCGCTGGCGGCGCAAATCCTGCGTGCCGGTGGAGAGCCGATTCTGCTGCCCATCGCTCCCGACGAGCCTCAGCGGCTGCGAGTACTCATCGAAGAAGGGCTGCAATCCGATTTACTGCTGATGAGCGGCGGCGTTTCCATGGGCGGGTACGATCTGGTCGAGCAGATACTGTCAGAATTGCAGTCGGAGTTCTTCTTCACCGGAGCAAAGATCCAGCCCGGCAAGCCCGTGGTTTTTGGCCGCACCTCTGCCGTGCTGCTTCCTCGCGGGCAGGAGCGCCCGCGCCGCAGCGCTCTTGAGGAAAAGGTTTCAGGCGAGACGACTTATTTCTTCGGTCTCCCGGGCAATCCAGTTTCTACCATGGTCACGTTCGAGATTTTCGCTCGGCCGATGATCGAAGCGCTCTCCGGTCAACATCCGCGCCAGCTTGCTTTCCTGCATGCAAAGCTCAAGTCGGAGATTCGCGTCAAACCTGGTCTGCGACGCTTTCTTCCCGCCATCCATTCCGGTGAGTTCGAACAGAGCGAAGTCGAACTTGTTGCCTGGCAGGGATCCGGTGACATCGCGGCTATGGCGCGCGCAAATTGCTACGTTGTCGTCCCTCCTGAGAGCGAACACATTCCATCCGGCGAGTGGGTTGCACTGATGATGCGATGAGACGCGCAGGCTCTCCAATCCCATGTAAGATAATTCTTCATGCCGAAGCGACTTTCCCACTACGATGGCGCGGGCCGCGCGCGCATGGTCGACGTCTCCGGCAAATCGGCAACCAAACGCGAAGCCGAAGCGAGCGCGTTCGTCGCGATGAAACCCGCGGTGCTGGCCGCACTGCCAAAGAATCCGAAGGGCGATCCGCTGGAAATTGCGCGGCTGGCGGGCATTATGGCGGCCAAGCGGACGTCCGAATTGATTCCGCTTTGCCATCCCCTGCCGCTTTCGCTCATTGATGTCGACTTGCGGCTGTGCGAGAATGGCGTCGCTATTGCCTCGAAAGTCACGACCACGGCGGAAACCGGCGTCGAGATGGAGGCGCTGGTTGCCGCCAGCGTCGCGGCGCTGACCGTGTACGATATGTGCAAGGCCCTGGACAAGGGCATTGAAATTCGCGAAATCGTGCTCGATCGCAAGAACGGCGGCAAAAGTGGCGAGTATCGCCGGGCGAAATCATAGACCGCAAAAAATTCATGGCGAATGAGGTAAAACTGCTGGTGGTCGACGACAATCCCATGGTGCTTGGGATGTTGCACCAGGCGCTGGCGCCACTGGCGCAGGTGGTGACCGCGTCCGACGCGGCCGATGCGTTGTTGAAGGCCGTCGATAATCCGCCCGAATTGCTGGTTTGCGATTATCGCCTGCCTGGCATGGATGGCCGCCAACTCGTCGAGAAACTGAAAAGCCGTCCGGCCACGGCGAATTTCTCGACCGTGCTCATGGCCAGCAAAGCCGACATCGCCGAGCGGCTCTCGCCACAAGACGCCGCCGACGACTATCTCGAAAAACCGTTTTTCCTGAAAGAAGCCACCCGCCGCATCAAACGCATGATCGACCGCATCGCGCTGGAAAAAATGGCTAAGACCGCGCCGTCCGACGGCGTGGTGCGCGGCAGCCTCACGCAAATGAATGTGATTGACCTGATGCAATCGCTAGAAATGGGCCGCAAGAGCTGCCAGCTCTCGCTCACCAAGGAAGGCGAAAAATGCGAAGTGTTTTTCGTCGAAGGCCAGGTGAAGCACGCAACGTATGGATCACTGGTTGGAGATCAAGCCGTTTTCAAAGTTCTGCGCTGGACGGGCGGAAATTTCCAACTCGACTTCGAAGCCAAGACCGACCAAGAAACCACGCAGCTCAACACGCAAGGGCTGCTGATGGAAGGACTGCGTCTGCTCGACGAATCGCAGCGCGATGCCGGCGCGGAAGCGGATCCGGCGCCGGCTGCGGCTACTGCGCCTTCTGGTGTCGCCACCGCAAAGCCACCGGCGGCGAAAGAAGAAGAGGAAGATGTCCTCCTCGACAACTGATTCGGTACGCGAGAGCCGGATCACCGCAGTTGTCGTGACCGTCAGTGATTCTTGCGCGCGGGGCGAACGGGCCGATCTCTCCGGCCCTGCCGTGGGGCAGTTCCTCGAAAAATCGAGGTTCAAAGTTGTAGCGCGCGAAGTCGTTGCTGACGATCTCACCCAAATCAAGGACTTGCTCACTCGCCTTGCTGGCGACGTACGGTTGATCGTGACCACCGGCGGAACGGGCATCGCAGCGCGCGACGTGACGCCGGAAGCGACGGTTGCGGTGTGCGATCGTCTCATCCCCGGTGTGGGCGAACGAATGCGCAGCGAGGGAAGCAAGAAGACGCCGCGTGCTGTCATAAGCCGCGCCGTTTGCGGCATTTGCGGGACGACACTGATCCTGAATTTGCCAGGAAGCCCTTCCGCCGCAGTCGAATCCCTGGCAGCCGTGGAGGATCTGATCCCGCACATGATCGATCTGCTGCGCGGGATAACGGAGCACGGATAAGAGTGCGTTCAAGGGTGGGCAATTTCTTTCCGTTCTCCGCGCTTGTCTAAAATCAAGAGCTGGTTTTGCCAATGGTTTCCCCGCCCAAGGGAACATCCCCAGGGCTGATTAACCAAAGCCCAACCTCTTTTCTTTTCTTTCGTAGCTCTGTGCGGCACGGCTAGCGGCCGTACCCTCCCCCAATCCACTCAGGCAAGGGCGGAGTTACGCGAAGTTCTCCTCAGAAAATGCAGAGGAGAACGTGCAGTATCGGAGACTCCGTAATTACTTTGTGGTTCCCACGATCGCGCGTCCTGGATAAACGCCGGGCACGAGCTCGCCCTGATCGATGAGCACAGTCCCACCGACCAGCAGATAATGCACACCCACGCTCGTTTCCATCGGCTCGTCAAAAGTTGCCCGGTCGCGAATCGCATGTGGATCGAACACGACCACGTCCGCGTCGGCTCCCTTCTGCAATCGTCCTTTGTGGCGCGCCTGCGGAGTTGACCGCTCAAGCATCTGCGCCGGCATGAGCGTCATCTTGCGCAACGCTTCCATCAGAGTGAGAGTTTTCTTCTCGCGCACATATTCCGCCAGCACCCGCGAATACGTGCCCGCATTGCGCGGATGCCCGGGCGCTCCATCGCTCGCGATCATTGTCAGCGGGTTCGTGATTACCTTGTCCACCATTTCTTGCGTGTTCGCGAACACCAGGACCGACTGCGCTGTGCTGGAATTGTGCAGTTCCTCGAAGCGTTCCTTGGTCAAATGTTCCCCAGTGCCAAGCAACACAAGATTGCCATAGTCGATGCCCAACTTCTCGCGCCATCCCGGATTGAACTGTGCCGAGTTGATAATCGTCATGCCGGCGATATAGGGATAAGCCTCGGTCGTAACATCCAATCCGCGCGCTCTCGCGCCGTCAATCAGAGAAATGCATTCCATCGACATCATGAGGCAAGTGCTGTTGATGTGCACGATGTGCAGCGCTGCGCCAGAGATCGCCGCTGCCCCTATAACTTCTTCGACCGATTCGATCGCCGATCCCGGCTCGGTTTGACCGAAGCTGCGAAGATGAGTGTAGACCGGGTGTTTGTGTTCCGC
>JASHRE010000196.1 GCA_030037515.1 Candidatus Sulfotelmatobacter sp. | reverse complement strand
CGAATATCCGGAATTTTTTGATCGCGACGCTCTCTATGGAACCGCGGCTGGCGACTATCCCGACAACGCGGAGCGCTTTGCGCTGTTCTCGCGGGCGGTACTGGAAGCCTCCAAGGTTCTGGGAGTTCCACAAATCTTTCACTGCCACGACTGGCAGTCCGCGCTTGTCCCGGTCTTGCTCAGCACCACCTACGCGGAGGATCCCGCCTTTCACGAAACCGGCACGGTGTTCACCATCCACAACATGGGGTATCAGGGTCTTTTTCCTCCCGACACGCTGCCCCTTCTCATGCTGTCCTGGGACCTGTTCACCATCACAAAGATGGAATTTTTCGGCCAGGTCAACTTTCTGAAAGGTGCTCTGGTCTACTCCGATTTCGTCACCACTGTCAGCAGGAAATACAGCCAGGAGATTCAGACCGCCGAATACGGATTCGGACTCGAAGGCGTGTTGCACGATCGCGCCGCCACGGTCACAGGAATTTTGAACGGGGTCGACTATGAGGAATGGAGTCCGCAGACCGATAAATTCATCGTCGCCCAATATTCTCCGCAGGATCTTTCCGGCAAAGCCAAATGCAAGAAAGATCTGCTGGCGGCCTTTGGCCTAACCAATGCCGATTCCGAGTTGCCCGTCATCGGCATCGTTTCCCGCTTCGCCGCGCAAAAAGGATTCGATCTGATCGCGCAAATAATGGACCGGCTGGCCCGCGAAGAGATGATCGTCGTCGCGCTCGGCACCGGCGACAAAGCCTACGAAGAAATGTTCCTGCGTCTGAACAAGCAATTCCCGCACAAAATTGCCGTCAAAGTCGCTTACGACAACGCGCTCGCGCACAAGATCGAAGCCGGCGCCGACATGTTCCTCATGCCGTCGCGCTACGAACCCTGCGGCCTGAATCAGATTTACAGCCTGAAATACGGCACGGCTCCGATCGTCCGCGCCACCGGCGGCCTCGACGACACCATCGAACCCTGGAACGCCCGAACCGGCAAGGGCACAGGTTTCAAGTTCACCGAATACAGCGGCGAATCGCTACTGCGCACGATCAAAGAAGCGCTCGAAGCCTTCCGCGACCAGACTTCCTGGCAAGTCTTGATGCGCAACGGTATGGGCAAAGATTTTTCGTGGACCGCCTCCGCCCGCGAGTATGGGAAAGTCTACGAGAAAGTGAAGCAGCTGCGCGCAGCAGGGCAATCGACGGCGGAAAAAGTGCTGGTGCAAGAATGAGCGCCGGAGCCGTCCGGCAGCACAAAAGCATCGGGTGTCGCTCCGTCATAAGCTGCAAACTTTCCCTTGTTTTGCTGCTTGTCAGGAAAACTTCCGGGGAGAAAATAGCGCTGTGCTCATGCAGCGAACCCCGACGGGCTTCCGGCCCCGATAGGATATCGATCCGTTCACGCCTGCCCTGCCGGGCAGCCGCGAGATCGTGACTGGCTCGCCGTTCATCTGCGCGAGGCAACCGCCGCTGAGGATGACAGGAATGCCAACGCGCAATTGCCGACGCGGATGCCCATCGGAGATTCATTGTGCGCAGGCCGCTCCGGCATTCAACACAAATCAATGGGGCGGCGAATCTCCTCGCCGATAGCAAGCTCTACTTGGGCAGAAGCGGTGCCTCCGGCTTCCGGGACGCCAAAAGCAGGAATCCGATTGCCGCTCCAATCGCCCCATACACCGCCGCATCGATCGGCGCAAGCATCAGAAAAATCTCCCTCGGCCGCGGATCGAACGTTTCCCTCACGATGTACACCGGACAGAGCAAGTAAATCCACAGAAACCGGCTCAGATCCCAATCGTGCGGCGTGAAGAAAAGTCCAACGGTGACAACATAAGCAACGACCGTGAACACGCCTAACATTCGGAAGGGAACAGAAAACAGGGAAGACTGATGCGTGACTCTGCAGATTCTCGACGTCCATGAAGCTGGAAAAATTGCCGCGAGCACGCTGGCCGCACCGACCAATGCCAGAACCACCGCGAAGATGATCCATTCCCTCTGATTCGGCAGATCCGTGCCGCGAAGCAACGTATAGAGAGCCGCGAGCAGGAGCGAAACCACACCACTGAGAAAAAACAGAATCCGAGCTGTGAGGTTGATCGCGCGGGCCGCCATCCCGGGAATTCTATCAGCGGGTTTCGCTTGAAGGCGCGGCTTTCGGCCGCGGTGGGGGACAGCTGCCCTTTCGGGCCGCTTCCAGGCTCGCTATTGAGAAGCGGTGTTAGCCGCCAGGGCCGAAAAGCTGCGCCCCGCGAGGGTGCCTGAGAGTGGCCCGGCGCTTTCAGCGCCGGGCCAGACTCAAAAATCGAGCCGAGGCCCGTAGGGACGCCTGTACCATGTGCACTCCGAAGCCGCGCCCTCTCAAATCGCTGCCTTATCCTCCCCGGAAATTGATACCATCACTGCCAATCTCTGGAGGGCCACATGCTCACTCGCCGCAGCTTCCTCGTCACGACCGGACTGACCGCCCTCGCATCCACCCGCGTCTTCGGCGCAAATGACACCATTCGCGTTGGAGTCCTCGGCGCCGGTCATCGCATGAAAGGCCTTCTCGACGCCGCCGACAAAGCGGGCGCGTATGAGATCGTCGCCGCCTGCGACGTCTATGGGCCCAATCGCGACGCTATCCAGCAGCGCTCCAACGGTCTGGCGACCACTCACCTCGACTATCGTGAAGTTCTCGACAAAGACATCGACGCCGTCATCATCGCTTCTCCCGATCATTGGCACCTAGCCATGGCGGCAGACGCGATCCAGGCGGGCAAGGATGTCTATCTCGAAAAACCGGTCACGCATACGATCGAAGAAGGCGCGACCCTCACCCACGCGGTTCGTTCCAGCAAACAGATTCTGCAGTGCGGCATGCAGCAGCGCAGCTGGACGCATTTTCGCGACGCCGTCGATCTGATTCAGGGCGGGAGCCTCGGACGGGTGGTGCAGGTCCGCACCTACTGGTGGCAGAACTACGGCCGCAACTGGCCGGCCAAGCCGCTCGATCAGCAGGCGCTCGATTGGAAGCGCTGGCTGGGTTCGGCGCCCGATCAGCCCTTCAGCGACGAGAAATTCAATCGCTGGCGCTGGTACTGGAATTTCGGCGGCGGCGCCATGACCGATTTATTCACGCACTGAATCGACGTCGTCCACTGGGCCATGAAGGCCGATCAGCCGCAAAAGGCCCACATGCTCGCCGACAGATACATATTCGAAGAATGGGACTGCCCAGACACGATTCAAGCCGCGTTCCGCTATCCCGGCTTCGACGTGGTCTACGAAGGCATGATGCATTCCTCGATCGATGATGGCGGCCTCGAATTTCGCGGCGCCGGGGCCACACTAAAAATCGATCGCGGCGGATTCACAGTGTTTCGCGAGGACGCGCCGCACAACGAAAATCCCGTGCTCACCGAACACAGCACGCTCGATGGCACGATCTCGCACGTGCAGAATTTTTTCGATTGCATCAAGTCTCGGAAGGAGCCGAATGCGCCGGTCGAAACGGGCGTCGCCGCCGCCCGTGCCGGACATATTGGAAATCTGGCCTACCAGCGCGGTGGCCAAATCAACTGGCCGTTCAAAAGCTGACTTCCACTTGCATCGACAGCATGGTTCCCGACCAAGTGGTTGGACCAAAGACAAAGACGTCGCCAACGATTTTTTTTCGCGGTCTCGAAGGTTTTCACGCACAGCGCGCTGAGAGGACGGGCAGAGAGCGCCTGGAAACCGGTTTGGCTCAGCCAGGACTGCGGGGCGCCCTTGGCGAACCGGGCGTTGCAGGCTTTACTTCCGGCGGGATCGACGGTTTGTAACACTATATTAACTTGCTTTTTTAGACCACGCGGGATACTGCGTTACTCGGGGAAGCTCCGGACCAACCAATGGCCGATGGTTACAATACCAGGATGATCCCTGGGGCCGAGCCGCAAAAGATGTCCTGGCTTCGCAGGATCGCAGCACCTCTGTTCTTCGTCATTTGCCTGAGCGCTCCGATTGCTCCCGCGCAGACGGCCAGCACCCTGTCGCGCGCGCGAGTTCTGTGCGTCAATTCGCTCGGCGAGGGTGCAGCTGCTGCGGACACAAGAAGGGATTTGATTCGCCAGCTTCAAAAACACCACACATTTCAAATCGTCGCAGATCCCGCCCAGGCGGAGGCCGTGCTTGAAGGCAGCGCTCGCATCTGGACCGTGGGTCACGTCTCGCTCGATACTCGTTCCCGCAATTCCGTGGACCCGGTTCTCGAAGGCTTCCTGTCCGTGGAGCTGATTGGGAAAAACCATCAGATCTTGTGGTCGTATCTCGTGACGCCGCGCAGATTTCGCTGGGGTGGTATCAGTAATGATTTGGCCGGCCAAGTGGTTGAGCGGCTGGTCGCCGAGGTCCAGCGCAGCAGTCCACCACAACCGGCGGCGGAAGAGACGACATCTGCGGCGCCCACAACATTACAAGGCGCGGGCGCCACCTTTCCCGCACCACTCTATGAGAAATGGTTTGAGTTGTTCCGCGAGACCCACCCGGAGGCGCAGATCCGCTACAACCCGATTGGTTCGGCCGAAGGAATTCGTGAATTGCAACAGGGACGTGTCGACTTTGGCGCTTCTGACATGCCGGTTTCGAATGACGGTGCTTCCGCAGGTCGCTCCCCGTTCCTAGAGTTACCGATGGTTTTGGGCGCGGTGGTTCCCATTTACAACATGAAAGGTTTGCGTGGGCGAATCAATTTCACTCCCGAGATACTGGCCGCGATCTATTTTGGCAAACTGAAAAAATGGAATGACCCCGAGCTGAAACGAGTGAACCCGGGTCTGTCTTTGCCCGACAGAAACATTTCTGTGGTTCATCGCTCCGACGGCAGCGGCACTACGTTTGTCTTCACCGACTATCTGTCGAAAGTCAGTCCGGAATGGAAAGCTTCGATCGGTTCTGGAGTCAGGGTTAACTGGCCGGTAGGTGTTGGAGCGGAACTCAACGAGGGCGTCGCGTCGCTGGTGCAGCAGATTCCCAACTCCATCGGATACGTGGAATTCATCTATGCCATTCAGCACGAACTCAGCTTCGGAGCGGTGAGAAATGCGGCCGGCCAGTTTGTCCGTGCAAATATACCGAGTGTGATGGCGGCAGCACGGGCCTCCACAATCCCGGGCTCGAATTTTGGCCTCTCGATTACGAATTCGTCCGCCAAGGCCGCCTATCCGCTGGCGAGCTACACCTGGCTGCTGCTGCCCGCCCGTTTGGAAGAGAGCAAGAGACGCATGATCTCCGAGCTCCTGCGCTGGATGTTGACCTCAGGCCAGAAAAGCTGCTCGGCTCTGGGCTACGCGCCCTTGCCCGATGAGGTTTCTGAGCGAGCGTTGCGGGTGGTGGCCAAACTTGAGCAGCAATGATTCTGGTGGCGTGGCTTGGCCAAGATCACGCTTCAGACACACGAAAGCCCCGGACTGGATCCGGGGCTCTTGTACTTGGAGCACGAATCCTGGGTGGAGCAGCGCTTCGACGCTGCGATCCAAGACGTCAGATGATAGGCGGCTTTAGCCGCTGAGGGCAGACCGTCGGCGCCTTATTCCGCTCCGGAATTGCCTGAGCCGGCTTAGTGCCTTCCGCCGCCATGGCCCCCGTGGCCACCGCCGTGTCCGGCGCGTCCGTTGCGTCCGCGGCGTCGCCCGCCGCGTCCACCGCGCTCTCCGCCTCGATCCCCGCCATGCGGACGTCCTCCCCCCTGATAGCCCGGATCGCGATTGAAGTTGGGCTCATTCTCCGCTTCGTCGGGGAAGTCTCCTCCGCCTTCGATGACGACCGTTCCCGCCGGTGCGGCCTCACCCTCCGGTGCGGGAGCAGCCACGCCGCCTTCGGCGCCGCCCGCGCCGCCGGCCTGCGCCTGCATCTTCGCGCGCTGTTCTTTCAGAACAGCCTTGCGCGACAACCGTATGCGATTGCCCTCGACCGCCAGCACTTTCACCAACACCTGATCCCCTTCTTTCAGTTCGTCGCGCACATCGTTGATGCGATGCTCCGCCACTTCGCTGATGTGCAGCAGGCCATCGGTTCCCGGCAAAATCTCGACGAATGCGCCGAAATCCGCCAGTCGCGAGACTTTGCCGAGATAGGTCTTTCCGACCTCGGCGGTCGCCGTGATGTCGCCGATCATCTGCAGCGCCTTCTGTGCCGCCCCTTGATCGTTGGACGCAACTTTCACGGCGCCCGTATCTTCCACATCGATCTTCACTCCCGTCGCTTCCACGATCGAGCGAATCATCTTTCCGCCCGGTCCTATCAGATCGCGAATCTTATCGACCGGAATCTGCACGGTGTAGAAGCGCGGCGCGTATTCGGAAATCTTTGTGCGTGCCTCGGAGATGACTTCATCCATCTTGCCCAGGATGAACATGCGCCCGCGCTGCGCCTGCGCCAGCGCCTCGCGCATGATCTCGGCCGTGATGCCGACGACCTTAATGTCCATCTGCAGCGCGGTGATGCCGTCTTTCGTTCCCGCCACTTTGAAATCCATGTCGCCGTAGTGATCTTCGGCTCCCGCGATGTCGGTCAGAATCGCGTACTGCTCACCCTCCTTGACCAGTCCCATCGCAACCCCAGCAACCGGCGCCTTCAGCGGAACCCCAGCATCCATCAGCGAAAGCGAAGCTCCGCAGACCGTCGCCATCGATGACGATCCATTAGACTCCAGGATGTCGGAGACCACGCGCATCGCGTACGGCCATTTCTCTTCCGCAGGAAGCACCGCAGAGATCGCACGTTCCGCCAACGCCCCGTGGCCGATTTCTCGTCTACCGGCGCCCCGCAGAAATGCCACTTCCCCAACACTAAACGGCGGAAAGTTATAGTGAAGCATGAAGCGCTTTTTGGCTTCGCCTTCGAAGCCTTCGAGGCGCTGCATGTCGTCTGAGGTGCCGAGCGTGGTCGTGACCAGCGCCTGGGTTTCGCCGCGGGTGAAGATCGCGCTGCCGTGCGTGCGCGGGAGGATCCCAGCTTCGATCCAGATTTCGCGGATCTCATCAAACGCGCGCCCATCCGGACGCCGCTTCTTATCGATCACTTGATCGCGGAAAATCCGCTCGCGCAGAACCTCGTAATAATGATCGAGCTTGCCCGTCGCCTCTTCGTCATCCTCGGGCAGCTCGGCTTCGAGCTTCTTCCTGAGTTCGTGGACGAGCGTGTGGCTTTCCTGCTTGGGATGCTTCTTGGTGTCGAGTGCGTCGGTCAGCTCCGCGCCGATCTTGGCCTTGAGCTGATCGTAATAGGCCTGATCGAACTCGACAGGCTCGACCGTCCGCTTCGGCTTTCCGACCTTAGCCCGCAGATCGTTGATCGCGGCACAGATTTTCTTGATCTCGGTGTGCCCGAATTCAATCGCATCGACGACGGTTTCTTCCTTTACTTCTTTCGCTCCCGACTCGATCATCACGATCCCGTCGGCCGTTCCAACCACCATGATGTTCACGAGACTGTCGCGCATCTCGCTATACGTCGGATTCACGATGAAGTGCCCGTCCACCAAGCCGACACGCACCGCGCCAATCGGCCCGAGGAACGGAATATCGGAAATCGTCAGCGCAGCAGAGGCGGCGTTGATGCCGCAAACGTCCGGATCGTTATCTGTATCGGCCGACAGCACGAACGCAATGACCTGCGTCTCGCAGCGGAATCCTTCAGGAAACAGCGGCCGCACGGGACGGTCGATCTGACGGCTGGTCAGAATTTCGCGCTCGCTCGGCCTTCCCTCGCGCTTGATGAATCCGCCGGGGATGCGTCCGCCGGCGTAGGTGTACTCGCGGTAATCGACCGTGAGCGGAAAGAAGTCGATGCCCTCGCGCGGCTCGGCGTTCGACACCGCGGTGGCGAGGACCACATTGTCGCCCAGCCGCACCACGGCGGCTCCATGCGCCTGCTTGGCAAGTTTTCCGGTTTCAAGTGAGATTTGTTTTCCGCCGACGAGATCTACGGTAATACTGGTTGGTTCTGGTTTCATTTCATTTTCCTTTGGGAGCAGGCAGGGAAGGGCTGCGAGCGATGAGCGGTAGAGAGCGCGGCTGCCCCGACCGGGTCGCGTTTTAGGTGACAGGTCGGGGATTTTGACTTTCCTAGAGCGGGGTGTGCCCCAAATCCGTATGCCTCATTTCTGGCCGGTTCTGCCAGAAGCGGGGATTTTCGATCGTATGCTGTCGAGGCACACATCCCCTCGCTGTTTTGGAGAGTGTTCTTGCGCTCAAGAAAACGCACGGATGGAAAGTTCCTCAATGCTGGAGATCAGAAATCCCTGGTTGGTGCCCCGACCTGGTCGCGTTTTTTGCGACAGGGCGGGATTTTGAATTCCCGTCTGGTGGCCCACTCGGATCAGGCGCGTTTCGCACCCTTGGAGTAAATCTTGCTACAAAAAACGGGATTTCCCAGGCGCGTGTCTTACTTGCGGATGCCGAGCTTGGTGATTACACCCTTGTAGCGCTCGGAATCGTATTTCTTGAGGTAATCGAGCAAGCGACGCCGCTTGCTCACCAACATGAGAAGACCGCGGCGCGAGCCGTGATCTTTCTGGTGCGTCTTGAAGTGCTCCGTCAACTGGCCGATGCGTTCGCTAAGCAGCGCGATCTGCACCTCGGGACTGCCGGTGTCGGTCGCATGCGTGCGATTGCGGTCAATTACGGATCTCTTTTGCTCTCTGGCTAGCACTAACCTGATGTGCTCCTGTCTGTTATCGATTGTCTATGTGACTTTTTAAGAGTAACACGGCCCGTTGTGGACCGTAAAGCAGAAGGCGGTAGCCCCGTCCTAAGTCCCGCGTTTTTGTGGAGACAGGGCGGGCACTTTGACTTTCGCATTCTCCAGGGAAGAAGCCGCGTGCTCCTCCATTGTGGTGGCGGAACCGCTTTGGAGTGAGGTATTCGAGCGAAGAAAGGGAGCGAATCCGGGCGGCCGTTTCGCTCCCCCCAGCTCTGGCCATGGGTAAGGAAGAGCTCAAGGCAGCGAACCGTATCATACGCGCGGATGGGGGGCGTTTGGCCCCCGTCCGATTCCGATGCATGCAAGAGCCGAGATATCGTAATCTATAAAGTACGACAGATTGGCTGAGGAGGAGTTGTGCGCTGTCCGCACTGCGGCAACGAGAATCCGGAGACGCACCGCTTTTGCGGCATGTGTGGAGCATCGCTGCTGCAAGGGCCCGGAGCCGCGATGGCCGCGCCGGGAAGCACCATCCCGCCTGCGGTGGGTTCGACGCCTGCGCCGAAAACGTCGGCAACGGCAACGACCGCGACTGCGACGGCTGCGCGTTCAGGCGCGGCGCAAAGTGCGCCGACCGCAACCGCGGCGAATCGCGGACCGGCGCAACCCGCAACCCGCGCACCGGAGCGTGCGGTTGAGAATGAACCGCTTATCAGCGGACCGTCGTTTCTGGGATTGAACCAGCCTGCGCCCACCCGGAAGCGGGCGAGCTTGAGCATCGATCCGAATGTCGCTCCGCCTTCGCGGAGTCTTGACTACCTGTTGGAGGAAGAGGACGAGCCGAAGGGCGGTGGATGGAAAGTGGTTCTGATCCTGATCGCGCTGGTGCTCGCCGTCGGCTTCGGATACTTACGCTGGAAGAACCAGGGATTGCCGTTTCTGAATCTCTCGCCGAAACGCTCGGCGCAATCGCCGGCGATCGCGGAGGTGCCGGCGAATCCGGATGCCAGTTCCAATCCGTCAGCGAATCCGCCGAATCCGCCGATGGGATCGGCAGCGCCGGCGACACCGGCTCTGTCGACGGCGCAGAATTCCGGTCCGACGACGGCTCCCGTGGTGAATGCGCCTGCGACCAGAGGCGGAAACCAGCCCGCGTCGAATGGAGCTGCTCCCCCTGCTTCAGCAGCCGTGACTGCGGGCCCGTCGAGTTCCGGCGCAGACAATACGCCATCAAATGGCGCTCCCGCCGTTAATCCGGCCACGCTTGCGGGAGAAGCGGCAAATCCGAACGCTCCGTCCATCCAGCCCGCGGGGAATAGTGCGAGCGACAATGCGCCGACGACCTCCACGCCCCCAACACAGACCGGCACTGCGAAGAACTCGGACGATTCCGATGCAACGGACAACGAGGCGGCAGATGACAATGCGACAGCCACGGCCGAGGCGACGCGCAAGCCCCCCGCGGCTATCAAACGCACCGATGCGGTAGCCGAAGCGCAGAAATACCTTTACGGCAAGGGCGTTCCCCAAGATTGCGACCGCGGATTGCGGCTGCTCAAACCGGCGGCGAACGCAGGCAATCCGAAAGCCATGATCGAGATGGGGGCACTCTATTCAGCGGGATTGTGCACTCCACGTGACTTGCCCACTTCGTATCGGTGGTTTGCGATGGCGCTGCACAAGGATCCGGATAATCAATCCGTCGCAACCGATCTGCAAAAGCTCTGGGGCGAGATGACGCAGCCAGAGCGGCAATTGGCCATCCGGCTCAGCCAATGAGGTCGACATCGCATTACCTCTGCCGCGATACCGATCTCGCGTCTGTCTAACTCTTCAGATTTTCTGCTCAGGTTTGCGACCGGCATCACTCCGGCTTCGCCGCCGAGCAAGAACCAAGACAACCCTTCGCCG
>JASHRE010000017.1 GCA_030037515.1 Candidatus Sulfotelmatobacter sp. | reverse complement strand
CAACGCGCAAACTGGCTGCCATCACCAAAGGACGGAGATTTCTCTTTATACATACGCGCATACTGGCCGGAAGAAGCAGTAACGACCGGCGAGTGGACGCCACCCCCGGTGCAGCAAGCGAGGTGAAAGAAAACTCCAACCAGCAATTTGTGCGACTCTGGCCGCCTCCGGCAGGCAGTCAAGAAGCGGGGATGTGGATGCCTGCGACCTAATCCCGCCCAGATCTGGTCAATCAGATCATTCACCTTTTATTTAGTCGGAAATCAAAAAAATGAGTATTAGGTCATTGGGGGGACATCATCCCCCGGAGATCTAACATGACAGAACCACTCACCTACATCCCCGGCTTCTACTCACCGGAAAAGACTCTTGCACTCTACAACGCTTGCGCCAAGCTGGATTATCCCATCCGTTACTCGGAACCTTGGCGAAATGAAATCCGCCATCGCGCTATCGGTTGGAGTGAACAGCCATGCCAACGCCTCGGTGACATCGGTAGCGAACGGCCGCTGGACACCATGCCATACGAGATTCGGCTATTGCAATGTGGGTGCGAAGGGGGCGACAGCGATAGCAACTGGCGCACTGGCGAACGGGAGTTTGACTGCCGGCGGTGCGGGTACGGCGAGTCGCTGGCATGGATTACGGACGAGGAGGGAAACCGCATCGGCTGGAGGCGCGATATTCTTTACGGCTGCGGCGCCGTCCGGGCAGCGGATCAAGTCAGTGGAATAACACAGTGTTTCGGGTTGCGCTCGGTGCAAAAGGCACATGATTTAGCGCAGAGGATGCGGGATGACATCGCAAATGGCAAGCTAGACGGGGAGAAATCCTACGTAACGAGGTGGAACGAGGAGACGAAGCAAGCGGAGGTTATCGCTGGCAAGTGGACAGAGGTGGAACACTAATGGCCGTCAAGACTGATAGATTCCGGGAGTTAACATCCACACTCGGCGTGACGAGAGCGCCTTGTGAGATGCCGCTCGGGAAAGAAGACCAAATCCGTGCCTATGGGATGTGTGGAGTCAAAGCCACCAATCTGTGCGGCAAGCCAGCGACGGAATGTGCTTGATGCAGCGACGATTGCGATGGACATCTGTTGTGCCGCGAATGTCAGATCGCGGTTTGCGGCGACTACTCTAGCGACGACCCACCTCAAACGGTCGCGGACTGACGGCTCACGGGTAATAGTCTGCATTTCACCTGCCGAACTGGTTTAACGTTCTCCCGACCCGTCCGATAAAGTGGCAGAAAACTCAACTTCCGTGTTGCCGACTATTCATTCACAACCGCGTCCTTCACTTCCCCAAGGTACGATCCACGTCTTCTGCGGGTGCAACTCCGCGCCGCAGATGTTTCGGGAATTGGTTACCACTTACGCTACCTTGACCGAAAGCTCTGTTCCACTCTTGAGCGGCAGCGTCACCGAAACAAACCCATTGCCCGGATCGCGAATAAACTCCAGAAAATCCGGCTCCGCATTGTCATTCATCACATACCCGCCAACACGAAGTTGTGGAGCGACGATCCCAATCACCTCGCAGGCGAGCGAAGGCTCTTCATCGCGCGGCCAGCCGTCGATCAAGGCGAAATCCAACGAACCGCCCAAATCGCGTAGCGTCTGCCGCGCATCGCCCTCGCGAATTTCCGCATAAGCGGCGAGACCAGCCTCGCTGAGATTGCGCTTCGCTGTCGCGACTTTTGCCGGGACGAGTTCCGAACCGATCACGCAGCCGCCGCCGTTGTCGCGCATAGCTGCCGCGAAGTAAAGGGTCGACATTCCGACCGATGTCGCGAACTCGACGACGCGCGTGGCGCGCATTCCGCGGCACAAAAGATAGATCAGGTCGCCTTGCTCGGGACGAATCGAGAACCCCCGGTCCGCATAGTCATACGGATCTCGACTTTGGCCGTCATCCCTCGGACTGCCGGCCCGCGCGCCACGACGTTCCGCCTCCAGTCGCTGGATTACCGCGCGGACCCGTTCATCCCGAATTACGCTCTTGAACGTTTCATTGAGCAGAGTATTTGGCATGAATCGCTCTTTCTGTTGATCTGTCCTTTCAAGTTTGATGTGCGCATGCGGTCGCCGCTACCTTCCTAATATCTCCGCCGCGGCCCGGTCGAGAATCTTGGCAATCCGCTTCGCTTCCTCGGGATCACACCCGTGTTTGCGGCGCAGGGCGTGCTTGAGAGCGTGGCGCGCACGATGCACTTCATCGGAAGCGCCTCCGTCTAAATCGCCCACCCCGGCGAATGCTTCGCGCACCTGCTCCATTCGTCCGCCAATTCGCTCCAGAGCGTCGAGAATCGCTTCAGCGTTCGCGCGGTTCTCTTCCAGATAGGTCTTGCCCTCAGGCGTAATACTGTAGAGCTTCCGAGTACCCTGCTGCTCAATGCTGCTGTGACCGATCTCATGCAGATAAGTCAGCGCGGGATAAATCACGCCCGGGCTGGGCGTATAGAATCCGCCGGAACGTTCTTCGATGGTCTTGATCAGCTCGTACCCGTGCGCTGGTTGTTCGGCAAGCAACGCGAGGATCACTAGTTGAATGTCGGTCGCGTCGAGTTTGCGCCCGCCGGGAAAATCGCCGCCTGCGAAGTCGCCCATAAATCCAGGGCCTCCACGACGGAATCCGTGGCGCCCGTGATGGTGTCGGTGTCCTCGGGCCTGGCCTCGGCCATGTTCGCGGTCATGTTCGCGACTGTGTTCACCGCTGTGTTCGCGTCCGTGTCCTCGAGTGTGTTCTCGGTAGCGTTCGCGACCGTGTTCGCGACCGTGTTCGCGTCCGAAGGTGCTATCGAAACGTGTTGAGGTTAGGAAGTTTTCGTAATGGTTTTGTCTAATCATGTTTAACAACATATCGTACGATGCATTGTACGTCAATACTACTTGTAAGCTGCGGCTCCAAAATTCTCCCAACCAATTGAAAATAAACGGCGTACCTAACTCCGGATGCGCAAGTCTCCCGCGCCTGATCACTCGTTATTCCGAGCCAGACTTCTCGGAGGTTTGAAAACGGGCTCGATACCGGTCAAATCCACGGACTGCCCGGAAACTGAAAAGTCCTCGCTCAAAAGGATCCGGATTACCCACGATGCTGTGCGCACACGCCTTGGTACCTAGAAATTCTCTTACCGCTTCAACGCGCTCGACGTAGGCCCTGATCGCAATAACCCAAGCTGCACTAATTCCTCACGCAGTGTAGCCGGATCGCTAAATCGAATCGCGTACATGCCAATCCTTCTGGCCGCTTCCACATTGTGCTGCAGGTCATCAATGTAGATTATTTTCTCCGGGGGCAGCGAAACCTTTTCGCAGAAGCGTTGAAAGATTCGTGGATCGGGTTTGACCAGGTGCACCTCGGCAGACAGGATGA
>JASHRE010000195.1 GCA_030037515.1 Candidatus Sulfotelmatobacter sp. | reverse complement strand
GGGAGTGCTCGATCGATCGCGCGACCACATGCCTCGGAATCCCCTCCGCCCAATAGCAGTTGATCAGGAAATTGTGAATCAGATCGAGATCCAGAAGGGCCGGATCCGTGCTGATGAGAAAGTCCCCGCGACGGTGCAGAACGATTTTTGGCGGACTCACGGCGGGAGCGGGTTCCATGATCTCATTCTAATTGGGGCGGGGTTGCGGCAATTACCGATTGGCGGTCGGCAACTAGAAGGTCACAATTGCTCACACGGCGACCTGTCGGAAATGCCACTGGCAAAACCGGCGAGAAGAGTACGCTCGTCACTCAACTTTTTCCGCCCACCGCTGGTTTCTAACCGCCAATTGCTGCTTTCACCAGGCTGTTCGCAGAAAAGAAGCCAGCTGCCATCCGTCCATGTATTTGTAGGGCGTTTCGCCCGTCGTGTAGTGCCCGCAGGGCAGTGCGGCCACTCGATAATCCAGCCCATGGCGGGCGAATTCCGCGACCACTTGGCGCGAGAACTCAGGCAAGAATGTCAGGTCGTATTTCGCGTACACGACCAGCGACTTCTTCGGCCAGCGCGAAAACTGCTCGAAGTAGGCCATCGGACTGATTGCCATCCAGACCCGCCGCAGACACTCCAGATCGATTTTCTGCTCCAGCCCTTCGCGAATGTGACGAGTCGACTGGCCGTGCCAGACCACGTCGGCAAAGTAGGTCGAGGCGTGATTGAAAGCCGCCACGCGAATCCGCGGATCATGGGCTGCCGCCAGAAACGCACAGCACGATCCGAGGCTTGTGCCTACGATTCCAAGCTGCGAATGGCCTTGTGCTTCGAGCCAGTCAAGGCAGCAGCGAATGTCGACTACGCCCTGGCGCGTCGAGTCGAGGGTCCGGCCAATGTTTGCTGAGACCGCGTAATCGGCGCGCCTGATCTCGGCCGGCATGCGAATGTCATGGTAGGGCATGCTCATTCGCAATACGGCAACTCCCAGCAGGTTCAGCACGCGGCACAAGCTTGTGTACGCAATCGCATCGGCATTCCAGTGGGGCAGAAGCACCACGGCCCGCCGTCCCTGAAGCGGGAACCAGCGCGCGTTGACCAGATTGTTTTCCTGATACGGCGTGCTAACGGGCGATGTAAAACGCAGAAACTCTGCAAAAGTACCCTTTACCTTGGCCTGCAGCTTCGGATCGGGAACTTCGCGGGTCGAGAACACCTGCACTTCGCGCCGCTCCAGGCGATAATCGGTCGGCCGCGAATAGGAAAAAAAATCGTCGCTGGCCGCGAGAATCCGGCGGTTGTAATCGAGAAAGAATTTTTGCGGATCCTCTGGAACCGAACCCACACGAAAGCCATTGCGGCAAGGCCAATCTCGCGCCCATTCCGTCCCCCATTCCAGCGGGCGCGTTATGCGGTTGTTATCGACCGAAGTGAGCCGGTGCTCCCAGTCGTACATCCATTGTGCGTAGCGCGAGGGCATGATGCGCCTCAACTTTAGCAATCAGGGGAAAATTCAACACCTGCGCTTCATCGGGAGGTGGCAATCTGCGGTCTGGCGTTTGTTTTCGTGGCTAAATGGTAGGCAAACCCGTCGTTGCACATTGATGATTCATCGTATTCGCTCGCGCGCAGCTCTCGGCTAACTGGAGTGCCCATGGGTGTTAGGCTATACGGAGTGTTTCGGAAATTAAAATCCCGAACGAAGCTGCGCTGTCCGATTCCTCGGCCGCGCCTGGTGTGCGCCCTGGCGGCGGTGGGGTGGTTCATGACCACGGCATCAGCCGCGACTTGGACCGTCCGCGCCGAACCGGCCCGCCTGGTCAATGGCGGTCCCGTATTGTTCCGGGTGAAGACGACGGCGCAGGTTGGGTCATTGTCGGGGAAATGGCTGGGTCATGAAGTCCCCTTCAGCTTCGATCCTATTTCAAGGACATGGTTCGCTCTGGCTGGAGTGAGCTTTGAAACGATTCCCGGCAAATACGCGCTCGAATTATCCGGCGAGCGAAGAACGGGCGCCCCGTTCGTCTTGACCCAAAAATTCGCCGTGACGGCAGCGAACTACCCTAAAATTCGGGCGCAATTGACCGTCGAAGGCAAATTCACCGAGCCCAGCCCAGAGCAATTGAAGCAAATTGATGCCGACCAGAAGGTCAAAGACGATTATCTGAGCCGGGTCACGCCCGACCGCGAGTGGGACGGCAATTTCGCCGCAGCGGCTCACGCCGACATTTCCGATGTCTACGGCTCCCAGCGCATTTTTAATGGCAAGGCGCAGCGCCCGCACTATGGTCTCGATTACCGCGTGCCAAACGGAACTCCGGTCAACGCGATGAATAAAGGCACGGTGCTGCTGGCGAGACCCTTATATTTCGAGGGAAATTTCGTAGTCATCGACCACGGGCAGGGACTGCTCACGCTTTATCTACATCTTTCGCAAATCGACGTTAAAGAAGGCGAAATCGTGGCTCGTGGTCAGCAGATTGGCCTCAGCGGAGGCACAGGACGCGCGACTGGCCCCCATCTCCACGTCGCCGTGCGCTGGCAGGGAACCTATCTCGACCCGGCGCGGTTGATCTTGTTGCAGTTGCCTTAAGAACTTACGCCGCACCGCCGGATATTTTAGGCCGGCTCGGTGGTCTCGAACTGGCCCCCGGACGCAACATCTCATTCAACGTATCTTTGAGCCCCAGATTGCGAATGAGGCGGTGTAGGTAGTTGGGATGCACGCCCAGGATCGCAGCCGCTTCCATGTAGTTTCCTCGAGTCTGTTCAACGGCGGAAACAATCAAGTCCTTTTTCAAATCCTTTACTTTTGCATGGTATTGGCCTTGTTTTAAGTCATCGGCCGGAGCGTGTTCCAGAACAGACTCCGGCAGATCTTCGGCGAGGACCACCTCGGAACTGCCCAGTACCAGAGCACGCTCTATCGCGTTCTCGAGTTCCCGGATGTTCCCCGGCCAATCATAGTGCGTTAGCAGGCTCAGGGCTTCCGGGGAAATGGGCTTGGCTTTCACATTGCATTGTTTCGCGTATTTCTGGATGAAATGGCGCGTGAGCAGAGGGATGTCTTCCTTGTGGTCGCGCAGCGGTGGCATGGCCAGTTTGACCACGGCCAGACGGTAGTACAAGTCCTGGCGGAATTCACCCTTGCGAACTGACTCGGCAAGATCGCGGTTCGTGGCGGCGATGAGACGAATATCGACTTTGATCGGTCGCGTACCGCCGACGCGCTCAAATTCGCGCTCTTGCAGGACGCGCAGTAATTTCACCTGCAATGCCGGCGCCAGTTCGCCGATCTCATCAAGGAAAACGACGCCGCCATCGGCCACTTCCAGGCGCCCTTTCTTCTGACCGGCTGCTCCGGTGAAGGCGCCGCGTTCGTGGCCGAACAGATCACTTTCAAGCAGCCCCTCGGGAATAGCGGCGCAGTTGATGGCCACGAAGGGCTTGCCACTGCGGGGACTGTTGCGGTGCAGCGCGCGGGCCGCGAGTTCTTTGCCGGTTCCGCTCTCACCCTCGATCAGGACTGTGGAGTCGGTGGGCGCGACTTTGCCGAGGAACTGATAGATCTCCTTCATGCGCGCGCTTTCGCCGATCATGCTCTGTTCCTGGCTCACCTCCATGGTGAGGCGTTGGTTTTCCTGCTCGAGCCATTGCACGCGGCGGGCGTTATCAAGGGCGACAGCGGAAAGTCCGGCAACCGCGGCGGTAAGCTGCAAATGATCTTCGCTGAAACGGCTGCCCGAGCTGGTGCTGTCGAGATAGATGCAGCCAATCGTCTTGTGAAATACGGTCAAAGGCACGCACAACAACGAATGCACTTCGGCGTCGACCAGGCTGGCGACCTTGCTAAGCTTGCCGCTGGGCACATCGATGCCTAAAATCGCGACATTTTCTTTCATGACCTGGCTGACGATCGTGCGGCTGACGCGCAACTGCCGGGGCCGTCCGGACTGGCGCGTGCGGGCATGAAAGGAACTGAAATCGTGGCCGGAGTTTTCCGACAGCAAAATCGCACCGCGCTCGGCCGGAATGACTTCGAAGATTAACGCCAGCAGTTGCGACTGCAGTTCCTCGAGATCGCGGATGGCGTGCACAACGCGACTGATTTTCAGCAGAGCGGTGAGGTTTTCGGTGACTTGCGCTGAAGGCTGCAGACTTTCGAGCAGCCTTTGTGGCTGCAGATAAACGATATCCTTGGGATAGATAATCGTTGTTTCCGCGCCGAGACGGCTCTCATCGAATTCGACCGGGTTGGCAAGCGTCGTGGGCTCCTGATCTTCTGTTTGAAAGAGAAAAGAAGAATCGCCGATGGAGATCTGGTCGCCGTCTTGCAGCCAGTGTTCTTTGACTCGCGAGCCGTTCACCAGCGTGCCGTTCCGGCTCTCCATGTCTCGGATCTGGAAACGTCCGTCGGGATTGCGACGGAATAGGCAATGGTGGCGGGAGACAGAGGGGTCGATGACAACGATCGAGTTGGTGGGCTCGCGGCCAACCGTAGTCTCGCCGTCGGCAAGGGAAAGGGCAGAATCCTTTAAGGGCCCGGATAAAGCAAGCAATCGGGGGGACAATCGGGACTCCCTGTGGGCACACCTGTTTACCACACTCTGGCAAATTAGGAAACCGCACGCTCAGCAATTTTACGATATCCGAATGGTTAAACCGGCTATCCGCTCGGATAGCGATTCACGCTTCGGAAGCCTTCCAGAAGCTTGGCGGCTGGAGGACAGCGCATAGATAACTCGCGTCGCTTCAATAGCTTTCCGTTATCGAACCCGGCCGCTCGGGCCCTCAACAAAATTGGCCCGCGGCGTGCATAGCTCAGATTGGGCGAAGTGCTCGGCAAAAGCGATTGGGGGAAACGCTTTCGAAGAAACTCGCCGAGGATCGCCAAGTCAGGAGCTCGGGGGGCCCCCTCATCGAGCTTCTGACTTTTTTGGCTGTCTTCCTTGGTTAGAACGATCCTGTGCAGGGGCGAGAAAGCTCATCCTGCCGCTGCTTGGGCTACGGTTTCGGTCGAAGTCACCGCAATCCCATCCCGATAACTTACGGTTTTGCCTGATACGCCGGGGACGCGATCTCCGGGCACGAGAATACCAACCAGATTGAGGGGATCAGCTGCCGATACGGTAATTGTCTCGCCCGTGAGCGGCAGGTCTCGCATGCCACGGACCGATTCGACCGCTACCGGCAGCGCAAACTGCTCACCCATGAATCCGTCGACGAAACGTCCGCCCCGGATCTCGCCGCGATCTTCCAGCCGCCGGAAACCGGTCAGCAACTCGCGCCAGGTGGGCAGATTCGATTCGCGCGACAGAAGATCGCGGACCACGATGCCGTACCGTCGCAGCAGCATCCAGCAGGCAGCTTCGATCGCGCGCGGACGCCCGACAGGTACATCGGCATGAAGCAATGCCCAGCGGCCTGCACTATGCCGGGGACGCGTGCTGCGCCCCATTCCCTGGCCGGCGCGGCGTTTGGGATCGATCAGCGAGCGCAGATTGTCGAATCCATCCGCAGTAACCAACCCGGCGGCAACAAGTTCCCACAATGCCGTCTCGACCTCAGCCTTCAACATTCCCGTTCCGCGCACGATATCGGCAAAAAATGACGCACCGCGCTGACGCAGAAATTCAAGGACAAGCTGAGCTGCATGACTAAGGCTCGAATTTTGAGTTTGTGGGTGCCGCACTTCTTGCTGTTTTTGGGAGAAAGCTTGCCCTGAACCCGGCGAAGGCTGAGGATTTTGACTTAAACCCATCCAATCCGCTTGCTCCCGCACAAAAAACGTAATCGGAGCCACACTGGTGGGGATGATGCGACGCTGACGGGGTTGAGCTCGATCAGCAGGGGTGGAGGTTCCGCCCGCATCGAGCGTAGCCGGATGCGGTGATAACCTCCCCCAGCCCACTGCACCCGTAAGGCAAAGCTGGTCGAGCCATTTGGGATCGTAGTCGGCGATTCTGCGCGCCAGCACCTGACGCTCCCACGCGTTGGCAGCAATTTCAAATCCCTGCAACTGCTGCAGAACCTCAAGTGTGCCGCGTTCCCCCGTGACTTGTGTTCCCGGCGCGGTATGTTGCCAGCGCAGCAGCCAAGCCACGAATTGCGCGGCCGTAACCGGCTTAATCTGCTTCCGCAGCATGCCGACCGTGAGCCGATGAATGCGCGCAAGCAGCCGACGCTCACACCACTCGATCTCGCGGTCGGGTGTCGAGACAGCCGACCCCGGCTGTCCCGGCGCGCGAAGTTCGACAGCCTCGTGTGGCGCGGGCACCCCTGCCCGTGTTCCCCTACCGGTAAAGCTTCCACGCAACACCGTGCCGCTGGCCTCCATCCGAAGCAGAGCTTTTTCAATATCGCTGGCAGGGAGCCCGAGCACCTCCCCGACTTGCGCTGCGGTTGCCGGGCCAAGGTGCGACATCCACCCGGTAACAAGCGCCAGTAAAGCGTCGTCGCGGATGGCCTGGCCACTTTCGACATCAGACAGCAAATGCTCGAACTGCGCTTCCGGGAATATCGTTTTGAAGCTACGCCCACGTTCCGCCGCAACCCAGTATCGCCGGCCAGCAGATACCGCGACGCTGGCGCGACCTTCATTCATGAGCCTTTCAAAATATGCCGGCCATTCGCCTGTGCGCGTGCCGGGACAACCTCCCTCGACCGCCCGGTCGAGCGGAGCTCGACTCGTTGAACCGAGAACCGCAACTTCCTCCGGCAACGCCACCAGCGTATGCAGCACGTCGTGCAACTCGTCGGCGTCGCGAACATCTGGCCATGCTTCCTCGCGCACCTGCGCGATCGCTCCTAGGTCGAGCTTGCCCACTTCCTCCAACACAGATTCGGGCAACACTCGCCGCATCTCGACGGCTCGAGCGCGGCGTTCTTCGAGTGGAGCATCGTCGAGATAGGCATACGGATTTGCGTTCAGAATCTCATGCGAAAACTGCGACGGCACTGGAGTGTCGACGGCCAATACGCGAATCGTGCCGGAAGCCATCCCGCGCAGCAATGCCTTGAGCCCATCGATGTCCATCGCTTCGGTGAGCACGTCTTTCATAACTTCGCGTACGAGCGGATGATCGGGAATCTGGCGATCATCCGGAATGTTTTCAAAACAGGCCGCCGCATCGGGGAACACCGACGCCAGCAGATCATCGGAGCGCATGCGCTGAATCTGCGGTGGAACTTTCTTGCCTCCCTGAAAACGGAGCAAGGCGAGAGCGCGATTTGCATCCCAGCGCCAGCGCGTGGCAAAAATCGGCGAGTCGAGCGCGGCCTGCTCAAGAATCGGCTGCACGGTTTCGGCCTGCAAAAAATGAAAAACGTCGGCGAGCGGAAAGCTGTGCTGCTCGGCCAGCGCAATGTTGAGACCATTGTCGGTCGCGGCGGCCTGCAGTTCGAAATTGAATCCGCGGCAGAAGCGCTTGCGCAGGGCAAGTCCCCAGGCCTTATTAATGCGCCCGCCGAACGGCGCGTGAATGACCAACTGCATGCCGCCGCCTTCGTCGAAGAAACGCTCGGCGATCACGGTCTGCTGCGTTGGAACGGCACCGAGCACGGCGCGTCCCTGCAGAATGTATTCGATCACTTGCTCGGCACCGGAGTTATCGAGCCCGCATTCTTCTTTCAGCCAGTTCACAGCTGCAGCGACTTCCGGCTGCGTCACCGAAAACCCGACGGGCGACGTGCCTGGCAGCATGTCACTGATTTTTTGCCGCAGTTCGCCGACATGGGCTGACAGCTCTTCGGTGCGGGCAGGAGCTTCGCCGCGCCAGAACGGCACGCTTGGAGGAGCGCCGTGCGCGTCCTGGACCAGCATGCGTCCGGAGTTCGTCTCAATGCGGTGAATCATCCACGACATGTTGCCCAGCAGCATGATGTCGCCGCGATTGCTTTCCACCGCGAAATCTTCGTCGACGGTACCGACAACCGCGCCATCAGGTTCGGCGACGACGGTATAAAGCGAATTGTCGGGAATGGCTCCGCCGCTGGTGATCGCGGCCATGCGGCTGCCGCGGCGGGCGCGCAGCTTCCCGTTCACGCGGTCGCGGTGCAGATAGGCGCCATAGCGACCACGGCGCGCCGCAATTCCCTCTGACAACATTTCGAGGATTGAGTCAAACGTTTCCTGCTGCAGGTTGCGATACGGATACGCGCGGCGAGCCAGGGCAAAAAGCGCATTTTCATCCCACTCTTGGGCAGAGCAGGCGGCCACGATCTGCTGCGCGAGCACGTCCAGAGGGGATTCGGGAATCATCAGGCGATCGAGATCGCCGTGCTTGATGGCGCGCACCAACGCAGCGCATTCCATAAGATCGTCGCGGGTGGTTGCGAAAAAGCGTCCCTTGGGAATGGCGCCGCGCCAGTGGCCTGAACGGCCCACTCGCTGCAGCGCCGCCGCAATGGCACGCGGGGAATTGATCTGCACCACCAGATGGATCGTGCCGACGTCAATCCCGAGCTCGAGCGAAGCGGTCGCGACCAAAACGCGGATCTGACCTTCCTTCAGCTTCTTTTCGGCCGCCAGCCGCAGCTTGCGCGAAAGGCTGCCATGATGGGCCGCAACGTTTTCCTCCCCCATGCGTTCGCCCAGCTGATGCGCCAGGCGCTCCGCCATGCGGCGCGTGTTCACGAAAACCAGCGTGGAACGATGCTGCTCGACCAGCGTCACGAGGCGGTCGTAAACGACGTCCCACGTTTCGTTCGAAGCAACGGGTCCGAGGGGCACGGGCGCAACTTCGATGCCCAGATCGAGCGTGCGCTTATGGCCAATGTCAACGATGACGGGTGGCGCAGCGCTTTCAGCGCTGCGATCCGAATTACTCCCCTCAAGCTCGGCTTTAGCCGCCGAGCATCGATTGCCGGTCAGAAAACGCGCCACTTCTTCAATTGGCTTCTGGGTCGCTGAAAGGCCAATCCGTACCGCAGGCTTATAGGTGAGGGCATCGAGCCGCTCCAGAGAGAGCGTCAGATGCGCGCCACGCTTGTCATCAGCCACGGCATGAATTTCGTCCACGATCACGGTCTCGACGTCGCGCAGAATCGCCCGGCTCTTGTCAGCCGTGAGCAGAATGTACAGCGACTCGGGGGTGGTCACTAGAATGTGCGGCGGGCGTTTCAACATTGCCCGGCGCTCATGCATCAGCGTGTCGCCCGTGCGCACCGCGGTGCGTATTTCCGGCATCAGCAGACCGCGTTCGCCCGCGAGAGCGAGAATCTCGCCGAGCGGAATCTCCAGATTCTTCTGGATGTCGTTGCCCAGTGCTTTCAGCGGAGAGACATAAAGAACCTCGGTGCGATCCGCCAAATCTCCCGCGAGCGCTTTGCGGACCAGACCATCAATGCAGGCTAGAAATGCAGCCAGCGTTTTTCCGGAACCGGTGGGCGCGGAAATCAGCGTCGTTCGCCCGGCGAGAATGTGCGGCCAGCCCTGCTCCTGCGGTTCGGTGGGCGTTCCGAAGCGGCGGACGAACCACTCGGCCACCAGAGGGTGGGCCCAAGCGAGGGAACCAGGAAGGGACTGCATCGGAATATTCTAGCGAGGAAACTTAAGTTTCGCAAAATCTTCGCTGCAGCAGACCCGTCCCAGGCCCTGGACGGTTTCGCAAACGCGTGCTTTCGCTGCGCACTCCGCAACGAATCGGATGGCGTCGCCGAATCTGGCCCGACAAATCTGCCAACTCGCGTACACCTTACGCTCACATTCACCCCGAACTGCTCCTCAATTCTGGAGCCCCGGAACCGCTGCCCAGCGCGGCGTAAAACAACCAGAGGCCCGGGCATCGACGCACCAAGAAACGAGTCGACATCGAAGTGGCGGCCGCTCCCGCCAAGAACGCATGACATTATTCAGCTTCCCTTGCTCGTGAAAGAGATCAACCTTTCCAACTTCTCGAGTGCTGCCCCCGAATCAATCGACTTCGCCGCAAGCGGGATCGCGGCCCCAATGTGCTCAGCCCGGCCTGCAGCCACGAGCGCAGCCGCCGCGTTGAGCACCACAACATCACGGCGGGGCGACCTCTCGACGTTTAGCACGGACTCGATAATCGCCGCATTCTCCTTCGCATCGCCTCCGGAAATTTCCTCGAGCGCGGCCCTGCTCATTCCGAACTCTTCCGGCTCGACTTCGTAGGTCCGTACAGACCCTTCGCGAGCTTCCGCTATGCGTGTGGGTCCAGTAATTGTAATTTCATCCAACCCGTCAAGGCCGTGCACGACCAGAGCACGGCGCAGTCCCAGCATGCTCAGGGCTTCGGCAAGCTTTTCGACCAGTTCGACCGAATAGACCCCCACAACCTGCCCCGACGCTCTTGCGGGATTGGTCAGCGGGCCGAGCAGGTTGAACATCGTCCGCATGCGCAGTTCGCGGCGAACAGCTTGCACTTGCTTCATCGCCGGATGCAGATTGGGCGCATAAAGAAAACAGATCCCCACTTCGCGCAGGCATCGCGCGGCGCGATCCGGTGAAAGTTGAATGTTCACTCCGAGCGCTTCGACCACATCCGCCGAGCCGCATTTCGAACTGATGCTGCGGTTGCCGTGTTTGGCGACGCGAACGCCGGCTCCGGCCGTCACAAGCGCGGTTGCGGTGGAAATATTGAATGTCCCGCTGGCATCGCCGCCGGTCCCGCTGGTGTCGATCAGAGAGTCAAGGGGATCTTCCGCTAGCGCGTCGCGGCCGGTCCCAGTCACGGAAACCGCTTCAGCGGCGGATGAATTGCGCGCGCGATCCATCGGTAACGGGGCCGCGGCCGCGCGGATCGCTTCCGCAAAGCCGACGATCTCTTCGACCGTTTCACCTTTCATTCGGAGCGCGATCAGAAGAGCCGCAATTTGCGCGTCGGTGCATTTTGCCGCGAGGACTTCGGCCATCACACCGCGAGCTTCGTCTCGGCCGAGCGACTGGTTGTGATCAGCGAGGCGATGAAGGGCGTCAAGGATCATGGCTTCGAAAGTGTCGCCAATCGTAGCATCTCCATTCCCACTTCCGACACCAGGCGATGAGAAAGTTTCGCTGTCTCACGTCTCATTGCCCTCACGCGCGCGCTTCTATAGAATTGTGCGTTTGCTGCCCGCACATCCCGCGCGCTCACAAAAGGCAAGACGCGGGCACCCGTCGCCGCAAGCAGGGTCCTTCCTATTTTTAGTGACGAGTTTTTCTATGAAAATCCATGAGTACCAGGCAAAAGGAATTCTAAAGAAATATGGGGTGACTGTCCCACGCGGTGCAATGGCGGCCACGCGCGAAGAAGCCGAGTCCGTCGCCAAAGAACTGTTCAACGCCGGTGCGAGTGGGGTGGTGGTGAAGGCGCAAATTCATGCCGGTGGCCGCGGCAAAGGGGGCGGCGTGAAGATCGCCAAGTCGGTCGGCGAAGCCGGCGAACTCGCCGGACGCATGCTGGGCATGAAACTGGTCACCCATCAGACCGGTCCCGAAGGCCGCATCGTCCGGCGATTGCTGATTGAAGAAACTCTGCCCATCGAAAAAGAACTTTACCTGGGAATTCTTGTCGATCGCGCTGAGGGAAAACCCGTGTTCATGGCTTCGGCAGCGGGCGGCATGGAGATTGAGCAGGTTGCGGCCGAAAATCCCGATGCGATTTTGAAGCAACACGTCGATCCCGGCATGGGACTGGAAGCGTTCCAGGCCCGGAAGATTGGATTCAAGCTGGGGCTGGGACCGAAACAAGTCAATCCCGCGGTGCAGTTTCTGACGAGCCTGTATAAGGCATTCCTCGACACCGATGCCTCGCTCGTCGAAATTAATCCATTTATTACAACCACGGACGGACGGTTGTTTGCACTCGATGCCAAGATCAATTTCGACGACAACGGGCTGTTTCGGCATCCGGATCTGCGCGAGTTACGCGATATTACGGAAGAAGATCCGCTCGAAGTGGAAGCCTCGAAGTACAGCCTGAATTACATCAAGCTTGACGGAAATGTCGGCTGCATGGTCAACGGCGCAGGTCTGGCGATGGCGACCATGGACATCATCAAGTACGCCGGCGGCATGCCCGCGAATTTTCTGGATGTAGGCGGCGGAGCGAACTCTGAGCAGGTGGCACATGCATTCGAGATCCTGTTAAGCGACAAGAACGTCAAAGCTGTGCTGATCAACATTTTTGGAGGCATTCTGCGCGTCGACACCCTGGCGACGGGCGTAGTCGAAGCGGCGCGCAAAACAAATATTAAGCTGCCGGTCGTGCTGCGTCTTGAGGGCACGAATGTGGACGAAGGCAAAAAGATTTTAAGTGGCTCAGGACTCAACTTTATGGTTGCCGAGACTATGAAAGACGCTGCCGACAAAGTTGTCGCCGCGGCCCGCGGCACGCTGGGCGTAACGGAGTGGCGGTAAACAAGGTCGTCGGTCGATGGTCGTCGGTCGGTCGGCCTCATGAGCCGACGACCGCTGACCAGAGCCCGACGGCGATTTGAGGACTGATTCATATGGCAATCTTGGTTAATAAAAATACGCGAGTGCTGGTGCAGGGGTTAACTGGCCGCGAAGGCACGTTTCACGCGAAGGCCAGCGCAGCTTACGGGACGCAGATCGTCGGCGGCGTGACTCCCGGCAAAGGCGGGACCAGTCACGAAGGCTGGCCAATCTTCAACACGGTGCAAGAGGCGGTCGACAAGACTGGCGCGAACGCAACCGTGATTTTCGTTCCGCCGCCGTTTGCTGCCGACGCCATAATGGAAGCAGCGGACGCAGAGATCGATCTGATCGTCTGCATCACCGAAGGCATTCCCATCCTCGATATGGTGCGCGCCTGGGAATTCCTGCAGAATCGTCGCTCGCGTCTAATCGGTCCCAATTGTCCGGGAATCATTTCACCCGGCAAATGCAAAATCGGCATCATGCCGGCATCGATTCATAAAGAGGGATCGGTCGGGATCGTTTCGCGTTCAGGCACGTTGACGTATGAAGCTGTGCATCAGTTGACGCAGCGCGGCATCGGTCAATCGACCGCGATCGGCATCGGCGGCGATCCCATCATCGGCACGACCTTCCTCGACGCGCTCGATTTGTTCAATCGCGATCCAGAGACCGAAGCCGTCATCATGATCGGCGAAATCGGCGGCGATGCGGAGGAAGCCGCGGCGGAGTTTGTTAAGTCTCACATGAAGAAACCTGTGGTAGGTTTTATTGCCGGGCAAACCGCGCCTCCGGGACGGCGCATGGGGCACGCCGGTGCAATAATCTCGGGTGGCAAGGGAACCGCGGCAGAAAAAATCAAAGCCTTGGAATCGGCTGGAATCCGAGTCGCCAAATCGCCAGCAGCCGTGGGCGAGACGCTCGCGGCAGCACTAGGAGTGCACGCGTAGTCGCGACTTGTGAGCCCCGAGCCGCGTGCAAGAACCTGTTTTCCAATGCTAAATTGCCGTTCCGCTGAGCCGATACGAAGGGGCAACCACGTTGCAGCTGAAGTAGAGCTTGTCGCGGCCCAAGAAAGCGGCGGCCCGAGTCGGAGTGGAGTGAAAGAGTGCGGCGGAGGAGTGTTAATCGGCGAGCCGTCGGTTTCGGGTCGTACTTTTCATCGGCGAAGATTCGCTCCGTAAAGAAGATTTGGAATTTATCGCGAGAGCTCACGGTTAACGACCAAGGACTCGCGACTCACGACCAAGGACTGACCACTGAATGAAGACTCTGCAACGTACCCTGACCATCATCAAACCCGATGCCGTGCGCCGCAATGCGATCGGCGACATCATCGAGCAATTCGAGAAAAACGGATTCCGCATCCTCGCGATGAAAATGCTGCAGATTTCCAAGCATCAGGCGGAGCAGTTTTACGCCGTGCATGCAAGCCGGCCGTTTTTCAACACCCTGACTGATTTCATGTCGAGCGGCTCGCTCGTGGTGCTCGCCCTCGAAAAAGAAAATGCCGTCGCCGACCTGCGGAAGCTGATGGGTGCCACCAATCCGGCGAACGCCGAGGATGGCACAATCCGTAGGAAGTGGGCGACCAACATCGAGCACAATGCGATTCACGGCTCGGATGCGGAAGACACGGCGCGTTTCGAGTTGAGCTTCTTCTTCGCGGGATACGAACTGGCGAAGTGATGGCGGTTTTGCGGGGGCGAGTGGAGCGGGAGCACGTAGGCGTCATCCTAAAACGAAGTGAAGGATTTTGTAGCTCTTCGTCGTTGGTTCTCAGTTTGAGCTGCACCGACGCTTTTTCTCAGGACTGCAAAGTTACTTCCCGCACCGTCTGGAATTACTGCCGTAATATAACTTTCTGCGTGATAACTGGTTATACTGCGCTCGAAAGCGAGGCGACGGATGACCAAGACATCAGTATTCGCGGCTGTCTTGCTCCTTGCATCGACCTATGGTTTGGCGCAAGACGCCCCACCGGCTCCAACTGTCCGTAAAGCCTGCGACGACCTGAAGGCGGAAATCGCCAGGAGGCTCGACGCGAAAGGCGTAGTTGGCTATTCGCTCGATATTGTCGACAAGGGCAAACAGACAGAGGGCAAAATCGTCGGCGGCTGCGATGGTGGAACCAAGAGCATCGTTTACAATCGGGCGGAGGCTTCTCAGGCAAAGTCTGCCGACGCGAAGAAGCCGCAATAATCCCGATCCCGCGGGCAGACTGCCCGCCACACTATCCCAGCGGTTCAAATAGATGCCCCTCCACGCGGTCGGCGTGCTTGGGAAGATCTTTCTTCGCGAATTGCAGAAAGTGCGGCGCAGTGCGGTGGGCCTCCAG
>JASHRE010000016.1 GCA_030037515.1 Candidatus Sulfotelmatobacter sp. | reverse complement strand
GCTTCCTGAACATGGGGGTCGAGCCCTACAACTTCGTTTCGGCGCTGAATTGCATCCTGGCGCAGCGGCTCGTGCGTTTGATCTGCGATTCCTGCCGCACCGAAGTGCACTACCCACCCGAGGCGCTCGAAGCGAGCGGGCTCAATCCCAGGGAATGGAGCGACGTGCCTCTGTACGAAGGACCGGGGTGCATCGAGTGCGCGGGCACGGGATTCCGCGGGCGAAGTGCGATTCACGAACTGCTGGATCTGAGCGACCGCATCCGCGAGATGATTCTGGGGAAGAAGCCGACCTCGGAAATTCGGCGCGCGGCGCGGGAAGAAGGCATGAAGTTTTTGCGTGAATCGGCTCTGGATAAAGTTCGTCTGGGATTGACGACGCTCAAAGAGATCAACAAGGTTACGTTTATCGAGGCGATGCGATAGGGATGCGCGCCAATCCCCAGAGACATTCGCCCGCAAACAAAACGCGGGTGGGTGGCGCGGCGCGCCATCCTTGGCGAGACAAAAAGCGTCTGACTCAGGGATGACCATTGAGAGTCTAGAAACGGATGAGTCCGAATTCAAACATTACGAAACCGAAATTGGCTTGTGAGATCGCGGCCGACCGGGTGCTTGCGGGACGTGTGAACGGCGGCCGTGCGCTGGAAGCCTGCGCCACGCGCGAACTCAAGCCCGGGATCGTCGTTGCCGATCTGGTCGAAAACAATCTGCGGCAGCGCGAGGCCGTTTCTGCTGGAATTGAATCAGCGCTGAGCAGCCTGGCTTCGCGATCGCGCGATGTCATCGCCGTTATTCCCGACGCTTCGGTCCGCGTGATGATGGTCGATTTCGACACGCTCCCTTCGGATCTTGAAGAAGCGCAAGGGGTGGTACGCTTTCGTTTGAAAAAGTCGCTGCCCTTCGACGTGGAGAAAGCGAAGATCTCGTTTCATGCCCAGAAAGTGAAAGACGAAGTCAAGGTGGTGGCGGCCGTGGCGCTGGCCAGCGTGATTGACGATTATGAAGCGGCGTTTCACGCGGCCGGATTCAACCCGGGAGTTGTGCTGCCTTCGATGCTGGCCGCGCTGGGCGCAGCCGATGGCAAGCGGCCAACGCTGGTGGTAAAGGTCGATGCCGCCACGACCAGCATCGCGATCCTGAACGAGGAACAATTGCAGCTGTTTCGGACCCTGGAAAATTCGCGCGGCGCGACCATTACGGGTGAGCAATTGGCGGAAGAAGTGTATCCGTCGATTGTCTTTTTTCAGGATACGTATCATCTGAACATTGAGCGAATTTACGTTGCGGGACTGTCGGACGCCGGAGCGGCAGCCGCCGCCTTGCTTTCGCAGACCGAGGCCGAAGTAGAGGAACTGGTGGGTGCGTCGCAACTTGGAGTGGGCGCTGGCACGGTTCCGCGCTGGAGAATGGCCGGAGTGGTGGGAGCGTTGATTTCTTAGTTCTTCCCACGGTGACTTTGCCACGCCACGAAACCGCGCAGGGTGGGGCACGGGAGTGAATGTGAGGCAAACGCGCGGCGCGGCTTTCTGGCTCGGCTCCCTCAGGTCCTTCGCAGCGCAAGGGCCGCGCGGCTGTGGATGACAAGTGGGTTTCGGGCAACTGGGCCCTGGTAACTGACAACTGATTATGCGTTTTGATATCAATCTGGCTAGCCAGCCGTACGAAGACGCGCGGCAGTTTTGGATGCGGTGGGGCAGCGCTTTGGGCGTCGGCCTCCTGTTTACGCTAGTGCTGCTCACGATGACGATTGTCGGCTGGGTCAACGCGCGGCGGGACCATCAGACTATGGCGCGGATTCGCGCACAGATTGCCGACCGCGACGAGCGAAGGATGGAAGCGGAGCGCTTTCTCGGCCTTCCGGAAAACCGCACGACGCGCGACGAGTCGCAAGTATTGAACGAACTGATTGAGAAAAAGGCGTTTTCGTGGACGCTGGTGCTGGAGAATCTTGAGAAGGTCATGCCTGGCCGTGTGCACCTGGTTTCGATTCATCCAGAACTCGATGCCGACAATCAGCTGGCGATGAAAATGACGGTGGCGGGCGATTCGCGCGATCGCGCCATCGAACTGATGAAACGGATGGAGGACTCCCGGCGCTTTTCTCAAACTAACATGCTCTCGGAGCGTTCGATGGAATCGAAAAACGGCGACACGGAACAATTCGACATCGCAGCCGTCTACATTCCTGAGACGCTGCCTGAAGCGGCCCTCCAACAAAGCGCTGAACGAGCCCCGGCAAAGAAGACGCCAAGTCAGCAAACACAAACCACGGTGAAGAAACCCGTGCAAAGAGGAAACCACTGATGCCGGATTTGCGGCAAACCCGGAAGAAAATCACGACCGCGCTCGCGATCATGGCTGTCGCCGACGTGCTTGCGCTGGGCGTTTTTATCTCTCCGCTGGTGGGACCGGCGGAGTCGCGTAAGCAGACCATCGGTCAATTGCAGTCGGAGTTAACCAGCAAAACCAGGCAGGTGGCGCCTTTGAGGGACCTGCCCGGACCAAACGGAAAGGTGGCTCTGGCAAAGCGCGAGATCGCCAACTTCTATAAGAAGCGGATTCCGCAGCAGGACTCGCAGATTCCGGCTGAATTCGGAAAACTGGCAAGCGAAAATGGTGTCGCCATCGAGCAGGCAAAATATAAACTTGCAGAAGGAACGCTGGGCAACTTGCAACCAGTCGAACTCGAGGCCGACCTGGCGGGCAACTACACTGCGCTGGCGCGCTTCATCAACGCGCTGGAGCGCGATGACACGTTTTTCATCATCAACAGCATCACTTTAGGCGGAGAACAGCAAGGCCCGGTCAAGCTCAACGTGAAGCTAGAGGCCTTTCTGAGGATGGGAACGTAAGTGCAACTGGGACTGGAAAATAAGAAGAAGAGGATCTGGGCCGCGGTGCTGGGAGGCGTTGCGGTGCTGGTGGTAGCGTATCAGTTTGTGCCGATGTTTGTCGGGTCGTCCTCTTCACCGGATTCGAGCGCACAGGCAGCTGCTCCGATTGCGACGCGCCTGAGCGCGACGCGAGGCGGTTCGAAGACGCGGCACAAGGAGCACACGCAGAGTCTCGATCCGACTTTGCGGCTCGATCTTCTGGCAGCCAGCGAACAGACGCGCTATGAAGGAAACGGCAGAAATATTTTCGTGTCGCAGGCAGACACGGTGGTGATTCCCACGCCGCTAAAGAAAGCGAATACAGACGATCCCGCGGTTAGCACTTATCGTGTGCCCACGCCACCTCCTCCCACGCCGATTCCGCTCAAATTTTTCGGCTTTGCCAGCAAGCCGGGAGAACAAAAGAAAATTTTCCTCTCCGAAGGCGAGGATGTATGGGTCGCCGGTGAAGGCGAAATCGTGGACCGCCGCTACAAAGTCATTCGCATCGCGCCGACCTCCGTGGAGATTCAGGACGTGGTGAACAGCGGCCCTCCACAGAGCATTCCGCTGACACCGGGATAAGCGCGTTTCAAGGTTTCGGAGGCTTAATCGTTTAACGATGAAATTTTACCGGCAAACAAGATGCGGATCGCGCAACCACGAGCAAGGTTACATTCTGCTCACGCTGTTGCTGGTTGTTGCCCTGATGATTGTTTTTGCAGCGGCGATTGCTCCTTCGATCGCTTTTGAAATGAAGCGCGAGCGCGAAGCAGAGATGATTCATCGCGGATGCCAGTACTCACGGGCGATCCGCGCCTACTACAGAAAATTCGGCCGCTATCCCGTGAAGCTCGAAGACCTGGAAAACACGAACGACATCCGGTTTCTGCGCAAGCGCTACAAAGATCCCGAAAATTGCAAGAACGGCAAATGCGCCGATTTCAAACTGCTGCACTTCGGCGAGGTGCAGATGGCGTTGAGCATGGGCGGCGGGCAGATTCCAGGAGCCACTCCAGTCTCGGCAATGGGACAAAGCACTGCGTCGGGAACATTCGGACAATCTTCGACTTTCGGTAGCAGCAGTAGCTTTGGATCGAGTTCCACTTCGTTCGGATCAAGTTCCAGTTCTTTCGGATCAAGCTCGAGTTCTTTCGGATCAAGTTCGAGTTCGTCGTTCGGACAAGGTCAGACCACATTCAATCCCAGCGGGACCGATTCGTCGCAATCACAGCCGCAGGTTTCTGCCGACGGCACAACCGTCGGTTCCTCGGGCACCCCCGGCACCGGGTCGGGAAATTCCGGAGGCAGTTCGGACACAAGTTCGTCGGGTTCTCCCCAGATCATCGGCGGGCCTATA
>JASHRE010000194.1 GCA_030037515.1 Candidatus Sulfotelmatobacter sp. | reverse complement strand
GCGCATTTCTAAGAGCAAACACGGGTTGACCTGCTCGCAGAAATCAGTCATTGCCTGATTGGGTTGCGCTGCCACGGTTGCCCTCCTGGGACAAATTGTTTTTGCCCGCTTGAACGACAATTTCCCGCTCGCGGAGGCGAACGACAATGCACATGTGGTCAAAACCAGATCAAACAAAGGTCAATCCGTAAATAATTGGAAGCGCTACGCTTGGCGACTGCCATCAGCGATGCGGCGCGCTGGAGAATTGCGCCGGAAGGCGATCAGTTCACGCATCTATTGAGTGGGCTCGGTACATCTAAACATGTAAAAGCAAAATTAGCTGAATGCTAAGACGATCATGGAAAGGCAAAAGATCATGAAGAAATATATCCCCCTCGCGGCATTTGTCGTGATGACTTTTTGCGCTTGCGCGGCGGCAAACGCGCAACCGCAGCAGGCTTCTTCCGAGGAAGGAGTCCCAACACGTTTGGTGGTCACGGCCGAAGCGCGAAAAGGGAATGCGGTGCCGGTGATCAATCAGGATGACGTGATGGTGTATGAAGAGCGCACCCGCGATAAGGTGACCGAGTGGATTCCGGCGACCGGAGATCACGCTGCGCTCGATCTGTTCATTCTGATTGACGACAGTTCCAGCGAGACGCTGGGGACGCAGTTGGAGGATATTAAGAGGTTCATTCAGAGCCAGCCGGAGACCACCAAAGTCGGTGTCGCCTACATGCAGAACGGGACCGCGCGCGTGCTGCAGGATCTGACTACCGACCATGCGGCGGCGGCCAAGACGGTGCGGCTGCCGCAGGGCATCGGCGGGGCGAACGCGAGCCCGTATTTCTCGCTGAGCGATCTGGTCAAGCGCTGGCCCGCCGGCGGCACGCCGCGCCGGGCGGTCATGATGATCACGGACGGAATTGACCGGTATTACGGTGAATTCAATTTGCAGGATCCCTATCTGGATGAGGCGATCGACGATGCTCTGCGGGCGCACGTGATGGTTTCGGCGATTTACGAGCCAGCCGCGGGGCACTTTGGACACAGCTACTGGGAAAGCTATTGGGGGCAGCTCTATCTTTCGGATCTGGCGGACCAGACCGGCGGCGAAGCGTACTACATTGGCTTCACCGGAGCGCCGGTTGCTTTCGCGCCGTACTTCGACCAGATGGCGAACCGGCTCTCGCATCAGTATCTGCTGACATTTTTGGCGCAGCGACCGAAGAAAGCGGGCTGGCAGAAGATACGGCTCAGTTGCGAGCAGCCGAACGTGGATCTGATTTCGGCGAAAAGAGTTTGGGTCGAGCCCTAAGGCACGGTCGAACAGCGTAATCGCAGAGGACGCGAGAAGGCACGAAGTCCGCCGAGAAAAACGGCAAGCTTTGCGTGCAATGGTTGCCTTTCAGCCTTCGCGGTCCCCGGGCACTTTGCCGCCGAACCGCCTTAGTCGAGGAGGTCGCAATGTGAAGCCACCAAATTCTCCTAGAAATTCTCCAACGGTTTGCAAGGTCGTATTTTTCGGAATGGATTACCTTCGATCATCTCTGATCATTTGAGATTCCGATAAGATTGAAGTTCTTATTGATCTCAATGACCCGATTCCTGCGCTTTTTTCGCCCATCGCATCAACACACCGCATTTTCTGCGACTTTGCTCCTGATGGGCACAGTGATGGCCTCGCGCGTGATCGGATACGCGCGCGAGGCGTACATCGCCTATGCGTTCGGGGCGGGATCGCAGACCGACGCCTACGTAGCGGCCTTCACCCTGCCGGATTTTCTAAACTACATAGTGGCGGGCGGCGCGGCTTCGATCACATTCATCTCGATTTATACGCGGTTTCTGGCGGAGAAACGCGAGGCCGACGCGAGGAAGACTTTCTCCATCATCATCACGGTCATGACGGCGGTGCTGGTGGCGGGAACGATAGTGACCGAGATTTATGCGCCGCAATTTGTGCGGTGGTTCGTCAAGGGATTCTCTCCGGAGAAGATCGAGCTTTGCATTCATTTGACGCGGATTCTGCTGCCAGCGCAGATCTTCTTTTACGTGGGCGGGGTGGTTTCGGCAGTCCTGCTGTCGCACCGTCTGTTTCTGTTTCCGGCATTCGGGCCGCTGATCTACAACACGTTCATTATTGGCGGCGGAGTGGTGGCCGGGAGGCATATGGGGGTTGCCTCGCTGGCCTATGGTGCACTGGTGGGCAGCTTTGTGGGTCCGTTTCTGGCCAGCGTGATCGGGGCGGCGCGGATTGGAACCGGGTTCCGGCCATCGTTCGACGTGACCAATCCGGCATTTCGCGAATGGCTGCGGCTGTCGGTGCCGCTGATGCTGGGAGTGTCACTGGTGGCAGCCGATGACTGGATTCTGCGACATTACGCGGCGAGCGGCGTGGGAGACATTGCGCGCCTGAATTACGCGAAGCGACTGTTCGGCGTCCCGATCGCCGTGTTAGGGCAGGCAACGGGGCAAGCCTCGCTGCCATTCTTTGCGCGGCTGTTTAACCAGAAGCGTTTTGACGATTTTGCCCGGATCGTGAACGACTCCGTCTACAGGGTCGGCGCGGCGTCGTTGTTGGCGAGCGCGTGGATGATGGGCGCGGCGCTGCCTCTTATTGATCTGGTTTACCGGCGCGGAAGATTCAATTTAGTCGACACGCACTGGACGGCGGTGTACTTCTTCTGGTTCTCGCTCTCGCTCATATGCTGGGCGGCGCAAGGCCTCTATGCGCGGGCATTTTATGCCGCCGGAGACACTCTGACGCCCATGACCGCGGCCAGCATTATCACCGTGGCCTCGTTGCCGATGTATTCGTTTCTATACCGGGCATTTGGAGTGATTGGGCTCGCGTGGGCTTCGGATATCGGGATTTTGGCGAACCTGGTCGTACTTGCTCTGCTGCTTCATCGCAGAAGATTCGTTTCGTTGGGCGGGTTGCGCTGGGATGAGTTAGGCAAGGCGGCATTGGTGGCGGCGGTCGCGGGTGGGATCGGCATGAGGGTTGCGCAGGTTGCGCCTCTGAATTCGGTGCGTAACAGTCGTCTCGCCGATGTATTGCAATTGGCGCTCGTCTCACTGACCTGGGCAGCCGCCGTATCGGCCGGCTTGTGGCTGCTGCGTTCGGAATTGCCTCGTGATCTGCGTCGGCGGAAACAGTCCGCGTATCCAGCCGTCGCCCAGACCGAAAGCGGAGAGATTCTGGAGTCTGGGGGACGTCCCTAAGTATTGCTCCAATTGGGTCATCCTCAATGACACAAGTTCGGATCACAATAAAGTTGACGCTTATTGGCGGATCGGTTTCCATTTCCAACAGGCGAGGCTGCTTGATAGCCTTGCGCTCATGGCCAACCTGCTGCTGCATGTGATCAGCATGCACGCGCGGTCAGCTGACACATGCAACGAAACGGTCAGGATCGCCGATTCCAAAATCTATCTCTTAAACCGGCCATGTTAGGTGGAACTGCACCTCGATCGAGTGCACTTTTTGAAGATGAACCTTGAGGGAGCGGAACGACTCGCGGTTCAGGACATGGGCGAGACCTTGAAGCAGACCGAACTGCCCTGCATTTCCGGTCATGATTTTTTAGCCAACCGAGACAAAGACGCCACGCTTCGAACAAAAAAGATGCGAAAGAGTTTCTGCGGGCAAACGGCATCAGGATTTCTCGAGCGCGACCACGGCGACTCATACGTGCGGGATCAGGTGTGGAATTTGAACCAGCAGTTGTTGAGAACCAATGGCCGGGAAAGCTTGAAGTCTCTTTATGATCGCGGGCGGCGTTATGAGCCGCAGGCGTGGTTATCAGTTGCGGGCGCGATCAGTAAGGACGGGACCGAGGGAGCAGTTACCAGCGTAACCAAGATCGCGGCCTGGCGTCTGTCAGAATGGAATAGGAGTAATTGGGCAAGTCTCCACGAAATGGAAGTACTCACACCCAAAGCGGCGCGCCGCAGCACGCGCATTCGTGTAGACATACCGGTCAGCGTGGTGAGTCTGGACCGGATGCGCCCATTTGCGGAGGGCTGCAGCGTACTTGTCGTCAGCGCACAAGGCTGCGGATTCCGCAGTTCGCGACCGTTGCAGCTGGAAACTCCGATCATGCTGAATGACCTGCCCGGGGGCGGAAGCGTGACGGCGCGTGTGGCCAATTGTCTGCCGCTGGGCAGTGACGGCAAGTACTTCCTGATTGGGGCTGCACTTTACACGCATGGAAATGTTTGGGGCATCGCGAATCCTCCGGAGGATTGGAAGGTTGCAGCGCAGAGCGCCCCGGCTCCGGCCGCAAAACTCGCCGAGCCACTGAGCGCTCCGCTAAAGGTCCGCAAGAAGCAGTGGCCCTATAACTTGTTTGGCGAAGACACCGAAAATCGCTTGGAGCAGAAGTAAATCTCTTCCCTTCAGCGGTACCTTGTATAAAAGCTGAAGCGATCCAGACAAGCGGTATCGCATCGCGAAAACCGCCATGGTTCGCCACCCCAGCACGCCAACATCGGGCGCATTGGGGACTCCGGTTCGCACGGATGGCCCAGGTCCTTCACTTCGCAAGGATCGGCTTTGTTCAGCATGAAAAGCGAGACCGGAATGAAAATGAAAAAACCTGCAGTCTCGTCTCTTTCGTAACTTCTCGCGGTGATTTCACGCTGTCATACTCTTGGCGTATGGCGGAAGAATCCGAATCAGCGCCCAAAGAGTTGCTAGCCGCGGATGAGCCGGACGACGCGGCGTCCGGTGCGAGTCCGTCGGCATTGGATGCCTCCGAGTCGGATGTCTCTGGAACGGAATTTTCAAGCGCGGAAATTTCCCCTTCTGCCGCTGGTGTCCCCGTGGCGGAGGCGCCGCGCAAAGAGAACCGGCTGAACCAGCGCCCGTTTCGT
>JASHRE010000193.1 GCA_030037515.1 Candidatus Sulfotelmatobacter sp. | reverse complement strand
AGCAGATTGTTGAAGTCATGGGCGACGCCGCCGGCCAGGCGGCCCACCGCTTCCATTTTCTGTGCCTGGCGGAATTGTTCCTCGAGGGCCCGGCGCTCGGTTACCTCTTCGGCGATCCCTTCGAGCACGTCGGCCGGTTCATCTTCGCTGGCAACGGCGCGGCCGCTGATCCGAACCGTGATGATGCTGCCGTCTTTGCGCTTCCATTTGACGTCCATTCCATCGAGCCGGCCGGTATTTCGAAATTGCTCGAAAAGGCGAACCTGTTCCTCCGGATTCGCAAAAACATTTTTTTCCGGATCGAGCAGGAGCACTTCTTCCGCCGATTCGTATCCCAACATGGCGATCAGTGCCGGATTCACGTCCAGAAATCTTCCCTGCAGACTGGCTCGATAGATACCATAGACGGAGCTTTGGACCAGCGAGCGGTAGCGCGCTTCAGAACGGCGAAGGGCCTGCTCATTTCTCTTGATTTCGACCGCGCTTGCCAGCTGCCGCGCCACAAAGGTCAGAAGCTCCTTGTCCCGCTCGGTGTAGCGGATGCTGTTCGTGTACGTCTGCACCACAAGCGCACCGAATGTATGACTTCCAACTTTCAGCGGGACGCCCATCCAGTCGAGGGAGCGCCCTCCGTTTCGGACCACCTCGCCGCGGTCTTCCATCGCCTGCAAAACCTCGGGAGTCGCCAGTAATGGCTGGCCGTGGCGGATCAGGTAGTCGGTCAAGCCTTTTCCCAGCTTCTTGGCGGGGGGAGTCTTGTCCTGCTCGTCGACAAAGTAGGGGAAGCTCAACATCTCGGTCACGGGATCGTACAGGGCGATGTAGAAGTTCCTGGCGTAAATGAGCTCATCGACGACGCCATGCACGGCGGCAAAAAATTGCTGCAGATCGTGGGCGCTGCTGCTCTTTTCTGCGACCCGATAGAGTGCAGAACTGAGCGCCTCCACTCGCTTGCGATCCGAAATGTCGTGATAGCCGGCGTAATAACCCTCAATGTTGCTGTCGATGCGTAAGGGCGCGCAGGACACCGAAACATCGATCAGTGCGCCATCTTTTCGGCGGCGCTGGGTTTCGAGGGTGATCGGCTGGCCCTTGACGAGGGCTTCGGTGATCCAGCGCGATTCGGCCAGGCGGTCGGGGGGCACAACCAGGTTCTCCAGAGGCAGGCCCACGATTTCTGCAAGGTTATACCCGAACATGCGTGCGAACGTTTCATTTGCCCATAAAGCACGGTGTTCGCGGTCGGCGATGCTGAGTGCATCCGGCGAGGCTTGGAACACCTGCTCCAAGAAATTCAGATGAATGTCGGATTGGCTCAGCAGCTGAGTCGGCAAAGCCCGATCTGCGGTCCCTGGAACGGGGCAGGACGTGGAAGAGCAAACACGCGAGTCTTGCGGAGCTAGAAATCGGGCGGGGTCGCGCTCCTGGAGCGCTTTGCGGAGTTGTCGTGCCCGCGCAAGGTCTCGCCGCTCTGATTGGGTGACACGTTCACCCACAGCCAACAATCCCCCTCAAAATTTTGCACGCCGTAAGTTCATCGTAAGGTTCCCGGTGGTGGGTCGAAAGTTACCGGGGTAATCCCGATGGCGCCAAGCCCGGATTTGGAGCGGGATTCCCCGCCCTTCGTAACTTGGCTGCTTCGGGCACGCTCTTTATGCTCTAGCCTGGAGCACGCGTCCCAACAAGTTTCATCCACCGACATGTCGCCGCTCGTGCAAAGACAACGTACTGGTCCACAAACGGGGCCGGATTCTTCGGATCAGCACTGGAGCATGCTGCTGTTTGAAAGTTGCTCAGCGGGAGTTCTGGCGCTCGGGCTGGGAATCGCTTCGGTGATGCTCGTGGTGAGCTTGTACGCGGTGTTTGTTTGGCCGCTCACTTTTTGGGACCTCGCCAATCTGGGTCTGGAAAAATATGCTCAGTACGGCAACACCGCGCTGTGGTCGGTTTTCGCAGGGGGCACGCTGGCTGGGTATTGGTGCTTTAGCGGTGAGGCTTTCAAAAACAGGCGCAAGCCTCTACCCAAACCTTCGGCGCGCTCAACGCGAGCCCGACGCTAATGGCTGCGCCGGCAGAATGCGATGTGGATGCCCCAACCTCGGCTTCGCGCTTTTTCCGGAGACGGGTGGCGATTTTGACCCCGTGAACCCAAATCCAAGAGAAAAGTTGTGCATTTCCGCCTATCACTGAAAGATATTTTTCTTCCTGTCCCGTGCATCTTCGACTGCCCTGCCTTCATCGAAGGAAATTAACCAGATGGTTAATTCGTAAAGTTTCGTCAAGATGGAGGCGTTTATGGCTTTAGCGGGGGATGACAAGATATTTGGAAAAGCTGCGGGCGCGATTGTTCTGGTGCTGGCGCTGCTGGGCGGGATGACAGTTGCGCAGAGTTCTTTCGCGGCCCGTTATGACAGTCAGATTCAGACTGCGGTTACACAGAAGCTCGCATCCAAGAAGGAATTTAAGGACGTTATGTCAAGCGCGGACGACGGCATCGTCACGCTGACGGGAACTGTCGATCTTTATCAGCGCAAGCTGGACGCTGCCAAGGCTGCGCGGAAAATAAAGAACGTCCAGGGCGTCCGTAATCTGATCGGCGTCGCCGGTCCGAATGTGCCCGACGTTCAGCTTGAACAGAAGCTAGCGACCAAGCTGCGCTACGTCCGCGAAGGGTATGACAGCGCCTTCGATTACTTTGCCGTTGGCGTAAAAGACGGCGTGGTCACGGTTGAAGGACAGGACCGCACCGGAGTCGGACACGACGAAGCCGTGGCCGATATCGCGAACATGCCCGGCGTGAAGGACGTCATTGATAAAATTTCTATCGAGCCGGTCTCGAATTTCGATGACGCCCTGCGTCTGCGGACGGCCCGGATCATCTATGGCGATTCGGTGTTGAGTAAATACGCCATCGATCCGGCGCGGCCGATCCGCATCATCGTCACGAACGGTCACGTGACCCTGTACGGTGTGGTCGACAGCACGATGGACAAGCAGATTGCCGGAATTCGCGCCAACCAGATTCCAGGCGCGTTCAGCGTGAACAATCAGCTGCAAGTCGGCAAAACGAACCAACAATCCGGGATGTAAGCAG
>JASHRE010000192.1 GCA_030037515.1 Candidatus Sulfotelmatobacter sp. | reverse complement strand
GGTACTGGAACGGATTTGAGACCGGCGAGCACACCGGTACTCATTTTGACGCGCCCGTGCACTGGATCTCCGGGAAGGATCTGCCCGACAATTCTGTGGATCGCATCCCGCCGAAGAAATTTGTTGGCCCGGCTTGTGTGATCAACATTAGCGCGGAAGCGGCACGCGATCCGAATTATCTGCTGACTGCGGAGCGCATCGGGCAATGGGAGCAGCAGTACGGCCGCATCCCAGCGCGGGCTTGGGTCCTGCTGCGCACCGACTGGTCGAAGCGGACGGATGCGAAGGATTACATCAACGCGAAGGAAAACGGTCCCCACACACCCGGCTTGGCCAAGGAAAGCTCGGCGCTGCTGGCTGAGGAGCGTGACGTGCTGGGCGTGGGCGTCGAAACCGTCGGGACCGATGCCGGCCAGGCATTCACATTCGATCCTCCATTTCCGAATCACTACCTCATGCACGGAAGCGGTAAGTTTGGCTTGGCCAGCCTGTGCAATCTGGATCAGCTTCCGGCGACGGGAGCCGTGGTCATCGCCGCGCCGTTGAAAATAGTTGGAGGCTCGGGCAGTCCTCTGCGGGTCATTGCGCTTACATCGTGATGGGAAGGGGTTGTGATCAGGGGACCCGATTTGCCGGAACCACTTCGAACGGACGCATCATTTCGTTGTCCTCGTGTTCGAGAATGTGGCAATGCCACACGTAGCGTCCGGGGAAGCCTTCGAAGGGAACGATGATGCGCGTGACCATTCGCGAATGCGCTTGCACGGTGTCTTTCCATCCCGTTTCGTTCGGATCGGGAGGCTCGGGCTCTCCCAGAAAATGCAACTGCCGCTTGGTTTGATACAGCCACGGCTCGTATGCCTGGCGATCGAGAATCTGAAAGCGCACGAGATGAAGGTGGATGGGATGGGTGTCGTTGGTGGGATTGATGAGACTCCAGATTTCGGTTGACCCCAGCACCGGCTTCTCCGTGATCGGCGCTTTCCAGTGGGTGGCGTTGAGAAGCAGCATTACCGAATTCCCGGCTTTGTTGACATATTCATCGAGAGTCAGCAGGCGCGTCTGCACGGCTTGCGACTGCGGAATTTTCGGCACAGATCGCAGAGTGGATGGCAGGGAACTGGTGTCGTTCACTTTGCCCGACGACACGCGAAACTGCATAACCACAAAAGCGTCACTTTTCAGAATCAACTGTGCCCCACGGTGTTCCTGAAAATCGACGACGAGATCGGCGCGTTCACCGGGCGCGAGGTCGAGCCGCGTAAGAAGGACCGGCGCCGGCAGCAGTCCCTGATCGGTACCGATCTGATGAAATGGGAGATTCTCGGCGGCATTCTCGTGGGTCAGCACCGAGTGGAAAATCCGCGCATTCGATCCATTGAGTACACGGAAGCGATATTTCCGAGGCTCGACCTCGAGATACGGGAATAATTTCCCGTTGACCAGAATCGCGTTGCCGAAGACTTCCGGAACCCAAGGGGATTGCGGGTCAGGAGAAATGGGATAGAGCAGCTGGCCTTGATGGGTCAGCAATCGATCGAACAGAATGAGCGGCAATTCATATTCGGCGCGAGGCAGATTCAGCGCCTCTTCCGCGGCGTCTCGGATGAAGAAGGCGCCGAGCAAACCGGCATAGATATTGAGGCGATTGATCCCCAGGGCATGATCGTGATACCAGAGCATGGTCGCGTCTTGCTGATTGGGATAGTAATAGAGCGAAGATTTGCCGGGCACGATCCAATCTTCCGGATAGCCGTCGCTCTCGGGCCCAGTTTTGGCTCCGTGCATGTGCACGACGGTCCGCACCGCGGGCTTGTCTGCTTCCGCTCCATGGATGGTGTGGTCGATGGGCAGAAAATGTGCGCTGGGCAGAGAGTTGCTCCACTCGACCAGCAGCGGCTCGCCGGCGCGGGTTTCGAAAGTTGGACCGGGGACAGAAGATCCGAAGCTCCAGAATAGGGTCGCCGGCAGGTCGCGGTGGACTTTGTTTTTCGTCGTGTGCGCCTGAATTCGATAAAAAGGAAGGCTCAGCTTGGGATCAGCAGGGCTGGGTTTTCGTCCCTGAGGCTTGGCGATTGCCGGAAGCGGCAGTGGATCGACGAATTTTGCGAGGGTGTCGACGTCGAGCGCCACAGCCATGGTCGGCTCGGAGTGGGACCTGGCACCGAGTAGTTGTTTGCTGCCCGCGGCAATGGTAGTGGCAAGAAAAGTGGAATCCCGAAGAAACCTTCGACGAGTGATCAAGCTTTTCCTTTTGCGCAGATCATTTGACCACATAACAAGGCAAGGCACGACAGAATGGGTCTCTGCCATGCCTTGCGGTATGCGTTGCGATTGTAACCGATACAGCTTGGGTTAGCGTCCGGTGCTGACCGGTTCCCCCGTGCTCTCGTTGAGGATAAACAGATCGTTGCTGACAACCTGTTTGAAATCCAACAGAGAGGTGATGGAGTTCGCGATCGCGTCGAACGATCCTTGCCCGATCCGCTGAGAACCCAGCCAGTTGTCCTCAATGAAGCGCAGGACCGAGGTCTGATCGGTGACGGAACTATCCACGAAATTGTGCTTTGCCCAAGGCGAAATCACCAGCAACGGCTGCCGCGGACCGTATCCGCAACGCCCTTGAGCGTGAGTGGTTGCGGGGTTGATGCCGGGCAGAGCGAGTGTGCCCGAACCGCAGCTGCCGGGTCCGGTCAAGGCGTCGGCGGCGCTTTTGGACGAATTGACGATCTGGCCGAGTTGATGATCGTACCAGCCGTCGGAATCGTCGTAGAGAACCACCAGCAGGGTGTTGGGCCACTCCGGCTGTGCCTGCAGGAAATTGGCAAGTTTGACCACGAATTCTTGCTCATCCAGTGGATCGGAGTTTCCCGGGTGCGCGTCGTGAATCGCGATAGCCTTCAGGAAGCTAACCGCCGGGAAATTGCCGGCCGATACTGCGGCGAAGAAATCGTCCAGGTCATAATCGTGGTTGGCGGGATCGCCCGAGTAGCCAATCGTTTTCACGGACTTGGGACGAGCATGGGTCGGGTTGGCCGTCGACGCGTAGTACTGGAACGGGGTGTGATGAGGAACGTAATCCGCTTGTGTGCCGACTATCGGCGACGTAGACGAGCGGTTGCATCCCGTGGTGCCGTTCGAGTTCACTTTGGCGAGGTTGAATCCGCCGGCAAACCATCCCCAGGTCACACCGGCCGCATTGAGCAGATCACCAATATTGGTTCCGCCCATCTGCCCCTGCTCTGAGCCCGAGCAAACATCGCCGTACGGATCGGGGTCTCCAATTACGGTGAGTCCCCCGTTTCCGTCGCTGACATAAGCACCGGTTCCACCGACGTACTTCACCACGCCGTTGGTCTGGCCGGAAATGAGATTGATTGCGCCCACGGTTGACGGGCCAAAGTTCGTGCTGTACGAGTTGTCGCTCATGGCGAAGTGCTGAGCATAGTTCCACAGAGCGGTCACGGTGTTACCGTCGAAATAGCCCATCACCTGACCATTCGTTAATACCACCGCCGGTGGAGCGTTGGGCGGCGGACCGGCGCTGCCCGTATTCTCGGGGAAAAGATCCATGGCGCCGCCGTCGAAGGCAAGCTGTTCGGCCAGGTAGTCGTGATCCATGTCTTGCGTGTTCGCCTGCGAACGATCGAAGCGGAATGGATTCGATGCGCCGGAACCGTTGGCGGGGTTCAGATTCGGATTGTTGATGAGCAGGGCATTGCTCAGCCCGTTTACGGTTGGAGTATTGGGCAATGCATGAAATTGCGGCTCTCCGCTGGGATTCAGTGCATTAGGGTATGTTCCGAAATAGTGGTCGAACGACCTGTTTTCATTAAAAAGCACGACGATGTGTTTGATGGGCGTGGCGGTTTTGGCATCGGCGGCATGAGCTGCGGGCGTCATGACCGGTCCGACAGCCGTCATCGCGACAAGGCACATTGACAACAATTGACGCATGATCTTTTTCCTTTCCCCAATTGGCCGGTGAGATCTCAGGTGCTGCAGCGCGATGATGGTAAACAACGGATATTACGGCAGGGTTAATTTTGGTCGACGACAGGTCAATTCCGGTCAATCACGGCTGAACGCCGCCATAGGCGGGAATTGCGCCGTGGGATAAACTTTTGTAAACAACACCGCCCTTCATTACAAACACGACGCGCCGAACGGCGGTGATGTCTTTTAAGGGATCGCCATCGAGGGCGATGATGTCTGCCCGCATGCCAGGGGCAAGCGAGCCAATCTGGTCGTCCATGCGCATCGCCTCCGCGGCCAGCGAATTCGACGAGACCATCGCCGACATCGGATCCACGCCGCAGTCCCGCACCCGGTCGATAAACTCTTCGGCATTGCGTCCGTGTGCGCCCGCCACTGCATCCGTGCCGAAAACCATTTTCAGCCCGGGAGTTCCGGCCGCGTGCTGCACAATCTCGTGATCCATCGGAATGATGTTTTGCATGGCAGCAAATCCCGCCTCCGTGTAGCCGGAGGTGCCAAGATATCTATTCTTGTAGAGCATGTAATTCTCGAGCACCAGGCCGCACTGCGGATCGAAGTACACACCTTTTTCTGCCATGAGTTTCAGATCGTCATCGCTGGCCAGCGTGCCATGCTCGACTTCCGTGCAGCCGGCAAGCGTTGCCGCCCGGACTGCCTCTTTATAGGCATGCACCAGCGTGCGCAGACCCTGCTTCTTCGCTTCATCACAGGCGGCGTTTAATTGCTCCCGGGAAAGCGTCATCCCACCGCCCAGCCGTATCGACTCTGAGGCGAATATTTTGATGAGGTCCGCCCCGGCCGCTTTTTGCTTTCTGACGAATGCGCGAATTTCATCGGGCGTTCCCGTCGCCGCACCCTTGCCTTCGAGCGGCTGAACCGCGGTGAGAATGCGGGGGCCGGGAAGTATTCCATCTGCAATCGCATCGCGCAGAGGAACGTCGTTCGGCGCACCGACGCTTTGCACCGTGGTAAATCCAGCCATCAGCGTCAACCATGCGTTCGATGCGGCGCGATAGGCATCGTCTGGCGATGTGCCGTCAGTACCTGCATTTTTGCCGGCTTTGCCGAAGATCCAGGTGATGTGCACGTGCGCATCGATCCAGCCAGGCAGGACGGTCAAGCCGCGGAGATCGTAATCGACCGGACCCGGGTCCGCAGCAGAGATGGCAGCGATTTTCGATCCGTCGATCGCGATGCGAACGTCATGCAACGTGCCACCTTTGCCATCCAGCACGGTGCTGGCAGCGATGACGGTGCGCGGGCTCGATCCGGGCGCCTGGCCGAAACTGCTGGCGGGCAAGATCGAGAGAAAGAAGACGAAGAAGACGGCGAAGAAGCATTTGGGGAGCTTCTTATTTCGCACAAGGGCCTCCTGGGGCAGCTGAACCGCGATCTCCAGACATGCGGATGGCGTGCATTGTAGACGTATCCGCCGTCATGGGTACAACAAACGTAGCCCCGGTGCGATCCGGCGGGATGGGCGCCGCGCCATTCTTGCGCCCCGAAGTTTCGGTGGTGGCGCAGCTTCAAAGTGCGACCGACCGTACGCCAGGCAATGGCGTAATCCTGAGCGTAGCCGTTTTTCGGGCGGAGCGAGGGATCCGGCGCCTAGCCGGCACCGATTCTCGCCAGATCCTCCGCCCGCCGGCGTTCGGGATGACGCACCACAGGAGCTCGAATTAACCCCCCACCGAGGTTTGGCAGGGCAACGGGGATGCCGCGCGGGCGGGCAATTTCTTACAATGCTTCGGTTGAGGAGACTCCATTGCGTTTACGCGTGATCACACTGCAAGCGTACTTGTTGCTGCTGCCGATATGGCTCCTTGGCCAGAACGCTGTTCCGGAGTGGTGTCGGCAGTTGCCGCGTCTCGAATACAAGTCACTCGAGCGCGTGAAGGTGAGCGATCCGTGGTTCGAAGTCTACAAACCCGCGCCCGGAGTATTTGCGATCTACGAACCGCATCAGTGGGAAGAAACGATCGGGTATTTGATCGTCGGCGGCAAACGAGCGATCGAATTCGATACCGGGATGGGCATCAGCGATATCAAGAGAGTGATTGGGGAACTGACGCCGCTGCCCGTCACCGTGCTGAATTCCCACACACATGGCGATCACGTGGGCGGCAACTGGGAGTTCGACGACGTCGAGGGGATGGACACCGCATACACGCGAGCCCACGCGAAGGGTTCCAGAGAAGTGCAGGCGGAAATTGCCCCAGGGAAAATATGTGGTGCGCTGCCCCCGGGATTTGACGCGAAGGCGTACGCGACTCGTCCCTGGAAGATTGCCGCCTATGTTCATGATGGCTCCCGCTTCGATCTGGGCGGCGGGCGCACGGTCGAGGTTCTTGCGACCCCCGGGCATACGCCAGATTCCATTGCCTTGATTGATCGGAAGAACGGGCTGCTGTTCACCGGAGATACGTTTTATCCGGGGACGATTTATTTGTTCGGTGCCGGTACGGATCTGGACGCGTATGCGGCCTCGGTGCATCGCTTGGCGGCTTTGGCTCCGCAACTCAAGCTCGTGATGGGCGCCCACAACGTGCCAGTCGCATCGCCGCAAGTGCTTCCAAAGTTGGCGGCAGCGTTCGACAAGGCGCGCGCCGCAGAAGCGGCCGTTTCGGCGGGGAACCGGGGTCGCGCAGTCGTGAAGATAGACGGTTTTGCTTTTCTGATGTCGGCTCCGACAGCAAAATGAAATGAAGTGAGCGCACCATTCCGGACCTTGATTTGCGCTGTTCGGATTTCGGAAAAAAATTCTTTCACAGTTCGTCAGCGGCGAAATCGGTGTACAATCCCGACCATTTTAAGGTCGGTTCCGCCTACCAACCCCAACGAACAGCAAAAACTCGAAAATCCTGCGAAAAGGAGAAGGTATGCTTCAGAGATTCGGCAAATCCTTGCTAACCATCTTCGCGTTTATTTCGGCCGTGAGCATTCTTTCCAGTGCCCAGGGTCTTCCGCCGCTGACGCGCCATGTTCGCGAAGTCGCGCTGAACGGACAGGCTCCCTTGGTCGGTCACCTTGCTCCGAACCATGTCATGAGCCTTGTCCTGGTTCTGCCCCTCCGCAATCAGGATGAGCTGGAAACCCTCTTGCATGATCTTGACGATCCTTCCAGCTCATCTTACCGGCGGTTTCTCACTGTGGAAGAATTCACCGCGAAATTCGGGCCTTCCCAAGCGGACTACGACTCCGTAATTGGTTTCGCCCGCGCCAACGGCTTTACGATTGTCGGAACATCACGCAATCGCGTGAACCTGCAAGTCACGGCGCCCGTTTCGGCGGTTGAGCTGGCGTTTCACCTGACCATGGGCATCTACCAGCACCCAACCGAAAACCGAACCTTCTTTGCTCCGGATCGCGAACCTACGCCCAATCTGAACCTGCAGCTCTGGCACATTGCCGGCCTCGACAACTATTCAATCCCCCGGCCGATGTTCGAGCATCGAGAAGCGTCAACACGAAAGTCCAATGCCACCACTGGCTCGGGACCGAGCGCGTCGTTCCTCGGCAGTGACATGCGCGCCGCCTATTATGGGGGCAGTCTCACCGGGAGCGGTCAATCCCTCGGCCTGCTCGAGTATTACGGCACGGACCTCACCGACCTGGATACGTATTACAGCAACGTGGGCCAAACCAACAGCGTTCCCATCACGCTTCTCTCGACCGACGGTACCAGCACGAGTTGTACCGAGGCGAGTGGTTGCGATGACACCGAACAGACCATCGATATGACGCAGGCCCTCGGTATGGCGCCCGGTCTTTCAAGCCTGGTGATGTACGTTGGGTCAACCGACTCAGCCATCTTCAACGCCATGGCGACGGCCAGCCCGCTCAATGCGCAGTTGAGCTCGTCTTGGACTTGGAGTCCCGCCGATCCCAACACCGACAATCCTTACTTTGAGGAGTTCGCCGCGCAGGGGCAGAATCTGTTTCAAGCCGCCGGTGACGGCGGGAAATGGGGATCCTCATCGGAAATCTTTCCCGCGGATGATGTCTACGTCACATCCGTAGGAGGAACGGATCTCGAGACCAGCAGTGCCGCAGGTCCCTGGGCTTCGGAAACCGCCTGGGTCGACGGCGGCGGAGGAATTTCACCCGACAAGTTTGCGATTCCATCATGGCAGACCAGCACGGCCAGCAGTTGCTCGAGCTGTTCGGACACCTACCGCAACGGGCCCGATGTTTCGGCGAATGCAAATTTCACCTTCTACGTCTGCGCCGATCAGACAGCCTGCACGGCCAATGAGTATGGTGGAACCAGTTTTGCTACGCCCATGTGGGCCGGCTATCTGGCGCTGGTCAATCAGCAGTCCGTAGCCAATGTCGACAAGACGCTCGGATTTATTAATCCGACTCTGTATTCGATCGGTTTGAGTTCAAGCTACGACTCTGACTTCCACGACATCACCAGCGGCAGCAATGGTTATTCCGCCACGACTGGTTACGACCTGGCCACCGGATGGGGAAGCCCGAATGGCAGCGGACTGCTCAACGCGCTGGCTGGTTCTTCGACACCGAGCTTCACGCTCACTTCTTCTCCAAGCGGCGTGACGGTGACACAGGGCAGCAGTGGCACAAGCACAATCACGGTGAGCGACCTGGGCGGATTTTCCGGCAGCGTTACGCTGGCTGCATCCGGTTTGCCCAGCGGCGTGACGGCTGCATTCAGCACGAATCCCACAACCTCGACCAGCACACTCACTCTGACGGCGAGCAGCACGGCAACGACCGGAACGGCAACGGTCACCGTCACCGGAACGTCGGGGAGTTTGACAGCGACGACCACCGTTTCGCTGACCGTGAACACCGCCTCTTCGCCAAACTTCAGCGTCAGCGCGTCTCCTTCCTCGGTGACCGTCACGCAGGGCACCAGCGGAACCAGCACGATCACAATCACCAGTACCGGCGGCTTCAATTCCGCGACCACGCTGAGTGCCAGCGGACTCCCAAGCGGCGTCACCGCAACATTCTCGACAAACCCAGTAACTCCAACGGCGAATGGTACGGCCACCTCAACTGTTACGCTGACGGCGTCGTCGTCGGCAACGGTGGGCACGGCCACGATAACCATCACGGGAACGTCCGGCTCAACCACTCACAGCACAACCGTCGCGCTCACGGTGAATGCCACTTCGGGGACGAAGAACTTCACGCTGTCGTTGTCTCCGGCTTCGTTTACGATCGATGAAAGAGGCAGCGTATCGACCACTCTTACCGTTACCAGCGTGAGTGGATTCGATTCGGGGGTTGACATAAGCGTCAACGAATTCCCCAGCGGAGTATCCGCGACCGCGACGGCCAACCCCGTGACTCCGCCCGCAAACGGCAGCGCGAAGGTAACCATTACCTGGAGCGCGTCGCGTCGCGCCCCAACCGGAACCACAACCATTGAGCTGATAGGAACTTCCGGATCGCTCAGCCAGAGCATTCCGGTCACGATAACCGTGGCGCCTTGACCTGGGTTGGCTATGCCAAGTTGTTTTGTTAGACGAGAAAGCCCGGACCACGCCAGGTCCGGGTTTTTTTCTATGCAATCCCGGCGAGACGGTGCGGTACAAAGCAAATGGATAAATCGCCACTGCGGATATTTTCGGACAAAGTTTTTGGGTTCTGCTAAGCTTACGCGTTACTTTCAACCGGGACTCAAGTCCGCATGAAGAAACGATCTGGCCGCCCAACCCTGGGATGCATTTTCACGTTTGTTGTGGTCGCGAGTATTCCAGCTTTTGCAGCCTCTCCCGCCGCCGACAAACCCGATGTGCTGCTTTCCACCATGCAGGCGGAACTACAACGGGCCGATGTGGACCTCAACAAACTCGATCCCGCGCCCTATTTTTTGAGCTATTCGGTGTACGACGAGAGCGTGGCCGTAGCCTTGGGCAGTCAGGGCAGTCTGGTCAATTCCACGCGTGCCCGGGTGCGCTCCGCCGAAGTCACGATGCGGATCGGGACTGCTGCTCTCGACAATTCTCACGGGATGAATCGCGCTTCTGCCATCACTTTCGGAGCCCTCCCGCTCGAAGACAACCGCGATGCTATCGCTCACGAACTTTGGAGACTCACGTATGAAGAGTATCGAAAGGCTTCCAAAGCCTATCTGAATGTGAAGACAAACACCCAGGTGCAAGCAAAAGAGGAAGACACGTCTCCGGACTTTTCTCAGGAAAAGCCTTCAGCTCACGCCGACTATAAAGAAGTGGCTGCCAGTCCCGATCAGCGGACGCTGGAAAAACTGGCTCGCGAGTATTCGGCGTATTTTCGCCAATATCCCTACATTTATTCTTCCGGGGTTGTCATTACCGCCCAGAAAACGCGTTTTCACTTTATTTCGACCGAAGGCGACCACGTGGTTGCGCCCAGCGCGTACATCCGGGTTGCGATTCAAGCCGAAACCCGCGCCGAAGACGGCATGGAGCTCATGCGTTTTGAGACGTTTCAGGCAGAAAGCCTTGAGCACCTACCTCCGAGCTCGGAAGTTGCGGCCCGTGTGACAAAAATGGCAACCGACCTCAAGGCTCTTCGCGATGCCCCTCTAGCCGAGCCTTTCGACGGACCTGCCCTGCTTTCCGGCCGCGCTGCCGCAGTTTTTTTCCACGAAGTTCTGGGTCATCGGCTCGAAGGCCACCGCCAGCGCGGGGAACAGGAGGGACAGACCTTCACCCACAAAGTGAACCAGCAGGTTCTTCCACAATTCCTGAGCGTGGTGGATGACCCAACCCTGCGAACTCTGAACGGAATGGATCTGGGGGGCTGGTATGAATATGACGACGAAGGCATGCCGGCCACACGGGTAGAAGTCATCAAGGACGGCGTGCTGAAAGATTTTCTTATGTCGCGCATGCCGATCAAAAACTTTGCAAACTCCAACGGGCACGGCCGCGCGCAGGCTGGCTTCATGCCGACCGGCCGACAGGGCAATTTAATCGTGTCTTCCTCGCGGACGGTGAAAGATTCCGAGCTACGGCAAAAACTCATTGAGGAGGTCAACAAACAAGGCAAGCCCTACGGGTTGTATTTCGAAGACATCCAGGGCGGATTTACTCTCACGCAGCGGGCGCTGCCCCAGGCCTTTCAAGTTTTGCCGGTTCTCGTGTGGCGCGTCTATGCCGACGGAAAACCGGATGAGTTGGTGCGCGGCATCGACATCGTCGGCACCCCGCTGGCTGCGCTGAACCGCATTCTGCTGGCAGGCGAAAAGCAGGAGGTCTTCAACGGCATATGTGGCGCCGAATCCGGGCAAGTGCCCGTCGCGGCCGTGGCTCCTGCGATGCTTTTCTCAGACATTGAAGTGCAGAAGCGGGCCCATTCGCTCAACCGCCCGCCGATCCTGCCGTCGCCGTTTGCCGAAGCGAACTCCGGGAAAAATACGGGGTCACGCCCATGACTCAACCGGCCAAGATCACGATGACCAGTACAAAGGTTGCCTCACTTGTACCAGTCAGTTTGCTTCTGGTCTTGATTGCGCCGCTTTGGGCGCAACGGCAAGACTGGCAAAAACACAGCGATGACGATGTTGTTCTGTCCGCGATGCGCGCCGAACTGGAGCGGTCCAAGTCGCAACTGAAGATGGATCAGGTAGCGGCACCCTATTACATCGAATATCGAGTTTTTGATGTGGACCAGTATTCCGCGGGGGCCGCGTTTGGCGCCCTGCGAAGCGACTTGCGCACGCGGCTTCGTTTTCTGCGGGTGGTCGTGCGCATCGGCGATTACAGGCAGGACAGCTATTTTGGGGCGGGCCGAGGCCTGCTCGACTTTTTGCCGCTTGATAACGACATGCCGGCGCTGCGCCATCAGCTTTGGCTGGCCACCGACCTCGCCTACAAGGCCGCTGCCGAGTCTCTTACTGCCAAGCAAGCGCAATTGAAGCAACTCACCATCGACGAGCCGGTGGATGACTTTGCTCACGCCGATGCGATGCAGTCGATCGCGCCGCTGGCCACACTTGAGTTCGACCCGCAGCCTTGGACCAGAATGCTGCAGGACGCCTCCGATGTCTACAAAAGCGATCCTCAAATCGAGACCTTCGACTCGAATCTCAAATTCGACGCAGTCAACGAATACTTCGTCAATTCCGAAGGCACCGTCCTGCGCAGCGGAAGGAATCTCTATCAGATGTATGTCTCTTGCAGCACGCAAGCTCCCGACGGCATGAGCCTGCAGCGCAGTGCTGGCTTTATCGTAACCGACATCAAAGAATTGCCGTCCGCCGACGGGTTCGTGGGTCGTGCCAGAAAACTGGCCGGAACTTTAAAGGAACTGCGGGATGCTCCCGTTGTCGATGAAGAGTATCGCGGACCAGTGTGGTTTTCCGCCGACGCATCCGCCACCCTGTTTGCGGACCTGATCGGCGAGAACGTTTTGGGTCGCCGTCCGGAGTTGGGTAAAAACGCCCGCACCACGGGAGCCTTTGCCGCCAGCTACAAGAGCCGCGTACTGCCAGATTTCCTCTCCGTGGTATCCGACCCGACCATATCGTCTTATCGTGGTCAGTCGTTGTTAGGACACTACGAGTTGGACGATGAAGGCATTCCCGCGCAGCGCGTATCTCTCATTGAAAAAGGCGTGCTGCTAAACTACCTGATTGCTCGCGAGCCCATCCGCGATTTCCCCCGGTCCAATGGCCACGGTCGAGCTCCGCTGCCATCGGACGCCCCGGCAATGGCAGGAGCTGCGGTCCCTCATAACAGCAACCTGATCGTTAATTCATCCGAGCCGCTTTCCCAAGACGCTCTCAAGGGCAAGTTTCTGGACTTGTGCCACCAGCGCGATTTGCCCTACTGCTATCGGGTGGAGACTTTCGGACCACAGCTGACTCCGCGATTGCTCTACCGAGTCTGGACCAAGGATGGCCGCGAAGAACTGGTTCGGGGTGGAAGTTTTGGCGATCTCGATACTCGCGCGATGCGTAGCGACCTGATCGCCGCGGGTGACGATGTATATGTGGACAATCATCCGACCAACGTTCCGCACAGCATCGTGGCTCCGGGCGTGTTGTTCGATGAACTTGAAGTGAAGCGTGCGAGCGTGAACAAAGAGAAGCTTCCTGAATACCCAGCCCCAGCCCTGAGCAAGTAGCGGTCGGCAACAATTCCGATTCGCCTCTGCTCATCGCGTCATTCTCCATCGTTTTTCTGATGTATTCTCATGGTGTGCGAGCGGCTGAGGAATATACACACCGTCTCACGGATCACGAATCTCGCGTTGCTCATCACCAGGCGATCCATATCCGGCTGGGGAATTTTCGGTTCCTGGTGGCGTTGATCACGGCGGTAATCGCGTGGGAATCCCTCAAGCAGCACGCACTTTCGCCCTGGTGGTTGCTTCTTCCCATCGGCATCTTTGTAGCCATCGCAGCCTTCCACTCCCGCGTTCTGCGAGCACGAGATTTGGCGCAGCGTGCGGTGGCCTTCTATCAGCGCGGGCTGGCGCGACTGGAGGAGCGCTGGTCCGGTACGGGTCAAACCGGCGAGCGTTTTGCCAATCCCCAACATCTATACGCGGCCGACCTTGATTTATTTGGACCAGGCAGCTTGTTCGAGCTTCTTTCGACGTCACGAACTCGCATGGGTGAGGAAACCTTGGCGGGGTGGTTGCTCTCGCCATCCGCAGTTGACGAGCTCACGGACCGACATGCTGCCATTCGTGAACTGCGGGATGATCTCGATCTCAGGGAAGATTTGGCTGTGCTGGGCGAGGACGCAAGCGTGGGAGTGCATCCTTTGGAGTTGCTCCGCTGGGCGGAAGTTCCGAACCAGATGAGGTCCGAATGGCTTCGGTGGTTGAGTTTGGCGCTTGCCATTTCGGCCATCGCGGGCGCCGTGGTCTGGGCCTGGTGCGGCATCGCCGCGCCGCTGCTCGTGATCCTTACCGTGGAAGCAATCCTTACACGCCGCCTAAGGGACTCGATTGAAGCCGTGCTGCGTAGCTCCGAACATGTATTCCGCGACCTGGCCTTGCTTTCGGGTGTGCTGGCGCGGGTGGAGCGACAATCTTTGTCCGCGCCGCGGTTGGAGTTTCTACAGCGGGAACTCTTGTCTGATGGCGTCACCAGTTCTGAAGCTATTGCCCGTCTGAAAACCATTACTGACTTAAGCGATTCACGAGAGAATCTGTTTGTCGCGATTCTCGATGTTCCCTTGATGTATTCCATCCAGGTCGCATTTGCCGCGGAACGTTGGCGTCGTGCCCACGGCCATGCGGTGGCCTCGTGGTTGCGGGCCGTTGGCGAGATGGAGGCCCTGATTTGTCTCGGCACATACAACTATGAACATCCGGATGATCCGTTCCCGGAATTTGTGGAGGGCGCGGCACGTTTCGATGCGCAAGAGATGAGGCATCCGCTCATTCCCCTGAAAACCTGCGTTCCTAACGACGCGCGGTTAGCCGATGACACACCTGCACTACTGGTGAGCGGTTCCAACATGTCGGGCAAGAGCACGCTGCTGCGCACAGTGGGAATCAACACTGTGCTGGCCATGGCTGGGGCCCCGGTGCGGGCTCGACGCCTGCGGCTCACGGCTTTGCAGGTGGGAGCCAGCATTCGAATCAACGATTCTTTACAGGAGGGAAGCTCGCGCTTCTACGCTGAGATCACACGGTTGCGGAAGCTGTTTGATCTTGCCGGCGGCAATCCACCTTTGCTGTTTCTGCTCGACGAACTGTTGCAAGGCACAAACTCAAATGATCGTCGGGTTGGTGCGGAAGGTGTTCTTTGTGCGCTTTTGCAGCGCGGTGCGATTGGACTCGTCACCACGCACGATCTGGCTCTGGCCGAAATCGGTCGCACTCTCAACGGCCGATTGCACAACGTACATTTGCAGGAAGAATTTGAAAATGGACGCATGTGGTTCGACTACAAACTTCGCGAAGGCGTGGTCAAAAAGGGTAATGGACTGGCACTGATGAGATCGATTGGTTTGGATGTCTGAGGTTTGACAATGCAATGCGTCATAAAGTCGTCCGAGTTGTGAGGGAAGCATGACCTACCTTTGTGTTACGTGTGGGACGCAATTTCCCGATACCGACCGGCTGCCCGAGCGCTGTCCGATCTGTGAAGACGAACGTCAGTTCGTCGGGATACACGGTCAGCAGTGGATCACGCTGGAGAAACTACAGCAAACGCACCGAAACACTTTCTTTCAGGAAGGCGAGGGAATTTGGGGCATACAGACGGTGCCAGACTTCGGGATCGGGCAACGGGCGGTGCTGGTGCGATCGCCTAAGGGCAACGTTCTTTGGGACTGCATCAGCCTCATCAACCGAGATACAGTCGCACTGGTCACGGCGCTGGGTGGCATTTCGGCGATTGCAATCTCTCATCCTCATTACTATACGTCGATGGTGGAATGGAGCCGCGCCTTCGGAGGTGTTCCGGTTTACCTGCATGCAGATGATCGAGAGTGGGTGCAGCGTTCCGACGGCTGCATTCGATTTTGGCACGGCGAAACTCAAACCTTGGAGAGCGGCCTGACGCTAATCCGCGTCGGCGGGCATTTCCCCGGTTTCCAAGTGCTGCATTCGGCTGAAGCGGAAAATGGGCAAGGAGCTTTGTTCACCGGGGATCAACCGCAAGTCTGTCCCGACAGGCGATACGTGAGCTTTATGTACAGCTACCCAAATTTCATTCCTCTCGATGGGGCAAGCGTGCGCCGGATCATTGCCGCAATGGAACCATTTCGTTTTGCCAAACTGTACGGTGCGTGGCGCAATTTGGTGGTGCAGGGGAATGCGAAAGAGGTCCTTCGCCGTTCGGCGGAGCGATACATCCGGGCCCTGAATCCATCGCCCAGACCTGTCGCAAAAATAAACCTTTGAGATACACTGATTCGAATGGAAGCCGAGCGGATCATTGACGAAATTGAATTGCTGGAGCGGATTTTCGCCCTGCCGGATGCCAGACCGCTCAGCCCAAGCGACCTCGCGGCTGCGAATCGACGGCACGACGAGAAGCAAGCCCACAGCCCGTGGTTTCGGCTGTGGCAGCGTTATGGTGTTTGTTGCCGACCTGAGCCCCCCTCGATAGTGAGGCCCGGTCAAATGCAAAGCTAAACCCTTTCAGCCGCTTGCCTCAGCGAATCGCTTGTTGATGAGGACTCCGGTGACGGTCAGCATCACAAAAACAGCGGCGAACAAAACAAACCATCCCCAGTATTGAGCAGGGTGTCTGAGCACTCGAATCACGTGTCGCCCATAAAGATGCGCGACAACTGCCACGGACGCGTACCGAAACCCCCGAGCCAAGCCGACCGACGTCAGGAAGGCAGGGACGCGGTATTCGCCGGACGCGCCGGCGGCGGCGAAAAATATGCTGGTGGGAAGCGGGAAGGGAATCGCGCAGGACCCGATGACCACGCTCATCCCCCAACGGTCGAAGACTTTCAGCAGTTTCGGGATTCGTTGGCCACCAAACTTGCCGTCGAGATAGGCTCGACCGGCTCTGCGTGCGAGCCTGAAAGTCAGGTATGCGCCGATTATGGAACCCGCCGTTGCGGCGATGGCGTACTCATACCAGGGGTTGGGACGGCTCACGACCAGTATGACAATCAGGATATCGGGACCGCCGAACGTGGGCAGCGGAGTGCCGTCAAGAATTGCCAGGAAGAACAGTCCAAAAGCACCAAAATGCCGGAATAGAGCGAACGCCCGGTTGTGAGGTCTTGTTCTTGCTTGCAGCGCGGATAGCAACATCTCGCCAGTTGTTCTCCCCGGATGAAAGAGTTAGGGTACCGTTCCGACCGCCTTCCACGCCATTCTACGATCTGGAAGTGCGGATTTAAATTCGCCGGGCATCATCCCGAGCCAAGCCGCACTCGGCAGACCTGCCGCTTCAGCTGAGGTGAGCGCGGCGAGGCGAAGCGGGGGCTCTCGCAGGTTGCGAATCCGCCTGGCTGCTTGCGAGATTCCTCCCGCGGCCGAACCGCGCCGCGTTTGGGAATGACGCGGCACCCGCGGAGACGAAAGCGTTTTCGAATTGAGCCACCACCGACGATAATCACCTCTGGTAAACGGTCGTCCCGCCGGTGACGGTTTGCACGATTTCGATGTCTTTGATTTTTGCCTTGTCTGCGGTGTGAGGATCATCGGCGAGCACGACGAAGTCGGCCAGCTTGCTCGGCGTGATCGATCCCTTCATCGACTCCTCGTGCGAGTTGTAGGCGCCGTTGATCGTATTGACCTCGAGGGCTTCATCTACGGTGATGCGTTGGTTCTCTCCCCAGGTTTCTCCATTCCAGCCAGTGCGAGTGACCATCCCCTGCATGCCCATGAGCGGGGCAAACGGTCCGGGACTGAAGTCGGAGCCTGCGGCCACGCGGATTCCGGCATCCAGGAACGAACGATACGCCATGCTCCGTTGCATAAGTTCTTCTCCGTAGAAATGAAACTTGTCGGAGTTGTAATAAGCATAACTGGTGAAAGGGGCGGGCACCGCGCCGAGCGCCTTGATGCGGCGCAGGAGGGCGTCGTTGATCAGGGTGCAGTGCGTGATCTTCGGGCGCACATCAGAGCGGGGCGCAGCGCTTTGTGCATGCTCGTAGGCGGTGAGCACCATATCGATGGCGACATCGCCGTTGGCGTGGCAGTTTGGCTGAATTCCCGCTCGCTGCACCCGCTCAGCCCAGGCGTTGAGATTTTCTTGTGTGTCGGTGATGTTGCCGTTGTACGGAGGGTTGGTGCCGGCGTATGGCCGGCTCAGCGCCATGGTGCGCTCGGAAAATGAGCCATCAACGGTGTGTTCGGAGGTGGCGCCGAAACGAATCCATTCATCTCCGAAGCCGGTGCGAATCCCATTGGCAATCATTGCCTCTAAGGTTTCGCCGCCGGTCTCAAAGCTGATCCGATGGAGTAGTTCGCCGCGCGCCCTGATTTCCTGAATTGCATACAGATTGCCCTCCTCGTGATGGACACTGGTCAGGCCATAGCGAACGAACTGTTTGGAGATGTAGGCCAGCCCTTCGCGATCGCGCTGCTCCTTCTGCTCGGCGGTGAAGGTTTCTCGTTT